>NZ_JBSHAW010000034.1:38602-101029 GCF_053611685.1 Streptomyces sp. NPDC054786
ACGCCCCCGGGGGGGCGCCGGTGGTGCGGGCCCACACGCCGGGGTCCCGGTCTCGGGCCCCCCCACCCACCCCGGGCGTGGCCGCCCCCCGCTAACGCGGGGGGGGGGCCCCACGGCCGTTCGTACGGTCGGCGGTCAGGACTTCCCGACCGGCCCTACGCGTCCTGCGTCTGCTTGTCCCGGCGGTGCCGGCCATGGGCGGCGGAGTCGGACTCCTCGGCGGCGGCCGGGCCACGGTGCTTGCCGGAGCTTGCGGCCTCGGCGGCCTGGGCGGATGCCTCCTGGGGGCGCGCCTGGGTCGTGTCGGTTCGGGCTTCGGACATGAAAAGAGTCACTCCGTCAGATCGCTTACAGCTGTGCGCGTCGGGACCTCGCCCGACGACCGCCAAGGCTGACCCCGAGCGGCACTGCCGGTGGCCGGTCAACCGGCCGCGTAGCCCCCGCCCGAAATTCTAACGGGGCCGGAAATCGCGTTCCACCGGGTCTACCGGGCCGCCAGAGGCGCCTGCTGCAAGGGCACTGGCCTGCACATTCCAGGATGAGCGGGAACGCGCCGCGGTTCCCTGTCCACGGCCAGCGGTTGTGCAGATGCTGTGGAGCGGTTGTCGGTATCTCCTGCATCCAGGACAATCTCCCCGCCGCTCCCGGCGTCCACCCCGGAAGGCGGGCCCTGCACCGGCCGTACCGACGGATCCACCGGCATCATCCGGCCCACCGGCTTCACCTGCTCCGCCGGCATCAGCGGCTGCTCCGGTTCCACCGGTCGAGGCGCCTCCGCAGCCCCCAGCGGCTCCACAGCCCCCGGCACCTCCGCAGTCCCCGACGCCCCCGCAGCCCCCGGCGTCCCCGCAGACCGCACCCGCCGCACCGACCGCACCGCCTCCCCCTCCTCCGCCGGCCCCAGCGGCACGGCCATCCGCGCCACCCCGCAAGGCTCCGCCCCCGTCGCGTACGGCAGCAGCAGTTCGCCGCCCGCCGTCCACAGCCCGGTCCCCGCCAGCCACCCCTCCGGCGCCGGGAAGTGCCGCAACTGCCGGTCCGAGGGCCGCCAGACACCCAGCCACGTACCGTTCGCCGCAGCCATCCGGAACGCCACCGCACAGCTCTCCGGCGCCAGCATCTGTCCCGGCTGCATCGCGAACGGGGTGGGAGTCCCTTCCGCGGGCCGCAGGCACTCCGGGAAGCGCACCGGCCGGCTGCCGCCCAGTACGCCCCAGCCCAGCCGGTCGTGCCCCGGGGCGTCGGACCGTACGAGCAGCAGCCCGCTGTCCGGATCGGCGAGCAGCAGCCGGTCGTTGCTCTCCTCGGTGATCTGCAGCAGCAGGCCGGTCTCGCCGTCCCGCTCCAGATCGACCACCACGGTCTTCGTCCGGCCGTCCAGCTCCCGGTCCAGCGCCAGCAGCCGGCCGCCGCGGTCCAGCCAGACGCCCCCCGTACAGCGCCCCGGGATCCGGGCGATCCGCTCGGGGCCGTCCGCGCCGCCGTGCAGCAGCCACAGCGTGGTCGCGTGCTCCTCGGGCGCCAGGGCGTAGCCGAGCCGTCCGCCGGGGGCGGGCGGCAGCAGGGCCAGTTCGGGGGCCGGCACGGCGCCCAGCAGGAGTTCGCCGGTGCCGGGGCCCGCCGGGTAGAGCAGGGAGACGGCGAAGCGGCCGGCGACCCGGCGCAGGATCAGCACCCGTCCGTCCGTGAGCGGCAGCAGTGTGCTGTCCGGCTCCTCGGGCTGGGTGCCCTGCAGCGGCACGGCGTACGGTTCGGGGCCGCTCAGCGTCCAGCGCTCCGGAAACCAGCTCCCGGCGGCGTCGTCGTGACGGGCGAGCCGGGCGGCGTACGAGCCGTCGGCGGCGATCGTCAGCGCCGCGCGGTGCGGGCCGGCCGGCGCCGTGGTGTCCTCAGTGGCACAGATCGTCATCGAGTGGTCACCTCCAGTCGGCAACCGAAGGTAGTTTTCGCACGTCCGGCCGATCGCCGGGAGTTGCCACACTTCACGCATAAGGGTGGCGGTTGTCCGGTTCGCCGGTGCCCGACGGGGTGGTTGTGCTTCAGATTTCAAGCATGGGCCGGGCGGCGGAGGGGGAGGGGGCGAGGGAGACCACCCGAGGGCCCGCGCCATGTCACAGCTGGGAGGTAACCTTCCACCCGTGCCCGTACTGTCTGAAGTCCTCACCGCGCTCGACGCCCTCTGGCCTCCCGAGCGGGCCGAAGGGTGGGACGCCGTCGGCACGGTCTGCGGGGATCCCGGCGCCGAGGTCCGTCGTGTGCTGTTCGCCGTCGACCCGGTCCAGGAGATCGTCGACGAGGCGGTGAAGCTCGGTGCCGACCTCCTCGTCACCCACCATCCGCTCTATCTGCGCGGTACGACGACGGTCGCGGCCTCGACCTTCAAGGGCAAGGTCGTGCACACCCTCATCAAGCACGACATCGCCCTGCATGTCGCGCACACCAATGCCGACACCGCGGACCCCGGTGTCTCCGACGCCCTGGCCGGCGCCCTGGACCTGCGCATCGTCGGCCCGCTGGTCCCGGATCCGGGCGACCCGGCCGGCCGCCGGGGCCTGGGCCGGATCTGCGAGCTGCCGCATCCGATGACGCTGGCCGACCTCGCGGCGTACGCCGCGGGCCGGCTGCCCGCCACCGCGCAGGGCATCCGGGCGGCCGGCGACCCGGACCGCGAGATCCGGACCCTCGCCGTCTCCGGCGGCTCCGGCGACAGCCTCTTCGACGACGTACGGGCGGCCGGTGTGGATGCGTTCCTCACCGCCGACCTGCGTCACCACCCGGCCTCCGAGGCCACCCAGAAGAGCCCGGTGGCGCTGCTCGACGCCGCCCACTGGGCCACCGAATGGCCGTGGTGCGAGCAGGCCGCGGCACAGCTCGACGCGGTCTCCGACCGGCACGACTGGGGACTGCGTACGCATGTCTCCCGTACGGTCACCGACCCCTGGACCGCCCACGCGGCGTCCACCCCCTTCTTCGCCCCGACCCACACCACAGGAGCCCCACGCTGAACGCCGCGCCCGCCGACCAGATCCGCCTCCTCGACGTCCAGGCACTGGACGTGAGGCTCACCCAGCTCAACCACCGGCGCAACAACCTGCCCGAGCTGGCCGAGCTGCAGACCCTGGAGGCCGACCTCATCCAGCAGCGCGACCTGCTCGTCGCCGCGCAGACCGAGGAGAGCGACACCAGCCGCGAGCAGACCAAGGCCGAGCAGGACGTGGACCAGGTGCGCCAGCGCGCCGCCCGCGACCAGAAGCGCCTGGACTCCGGCGCCGTCACCTCCCCCAAGGACCTGGAGAACCTCCAGCGCGAACTGACCTCGCTGGCCAAGCGCCAGGGCGACCTGGAGGACATCGTCCTGGAGGTCATGGAGCGCCGCGAGACCGCCCAGGAGCGGGTCACCGAGCTCACCGGCCGGGTCGAGGCCATCCAGGCCAAGGTCGACGACGCCGCCGCCCGCCGGGACGCCGCCTACACCGAGATCGACGCCGAGCACGCCACGGTCACCAAGGAGCGCGAGCTGACCGTCGCCGACATCCCTGCCGACCTGCTGAAGCTCTACGACAAGATCCGCACGAAGGAGGGTGGCGTCGGCGCGGCCCGCCTCTTCCAGCGCCGCTGCGAGGGCTGCCGGCTGGAGCTGAACATCACCGAGGTCAACGATGTGCGCGCGGCCGCCGCCGACGCGGTCCTGCGCTGTGAGAACTGCACCCGCATCCTGGTCCGTACGCCCGACTCGGGTCTGTAGGCCATGGCGCGCACGCTGATCGTCGAGGCGGACGGCGGCTCCCGGGGCAACCCGGGGCCGGCCGGCTACGGCGCGGTCGTCCTCGACCCGGAGACGGGCGAGGCGCTGGCCGAGGCCGCCGAGTTCATCGGCACCGCGACCAACAATGTCGCCGAGTACAAGGGCCTGGTGGCCGGTCTGCGGGCGGCGCGGGCGATCGACCCGCAGGCCCGCGTCCGGGTGCGGATGGACTCCAAGCTCGTCGTCGAGCAGATGTCGGGACGCTGGAAGATCAAGCACCCGGACATGAAGCCGCTGGCCGCCGAGGCCGCGTCGGTCTTCCCGTCCGACCAGGTCACCTACGAGTGGATCCCACGCGCGCAGAACAAGCACGCGGACCGGCTCGCCAACGAGGCGATGGACGCCGGCAAGATCGGCAGGCAGTGGGAGCCGGGCAACTCCACGGCGGCGCCGGCCACCGCGGCCGTGCCCGCCCGCAGCGCCGCCGCCCGGGCTGCCGACGAGGCGGTGGCGACGGCGGAGGCCGCCTCGTCGAGTGCCCCGTCGGTCGGCTGGGGCTCTCCCGACCTCGGCCCGCCCGCGACCTTCGTCCTGCTGCGGCACGGCGAGACCCCGCTGACGCCCGAGAAGCGGTTCTCCGGCAGCGGCGGCACCGACCCCGAACTCTCCGCCGCCGGGCGCCGCCAGGCCGAGGCGACCGCCGCCGCGCTCGCCGCCCGCGGCACGATCCAGGCCGTCGTCAGCTCACCGCTGCGGCGCTGCCGGGAGACCGCCGGGGCGGTCGCCGACCGGCTCGGTCTGGAGGTCCGGATCGAGGAGGGCCTGCGCGAGACCGACTTCGGGGCGTGGGAGGGGCTGACGTTCGCCGAGGTGCGCGAGCGCTACCCCGAGGACCTCGACGCCTGGCTCGGCTCCGCCAAGGTGGCGCCCACCGGCGGCGGAGAGTCCTTCGCGACGGTCTCCCGCCGGGTCGCCGTCGCCCGCGACAAGCTCCTCGCCCGGTACGCGGGCCGGACCGTCCTGCTGGTCACCCATGTCACCCCCGTCAAGACGCTGGTCCGGCTGGCGCTGGGCGCCCCGCCGGAGTCGCTGTTCCGGATGGAGCTGTCCGCGGCCTCGATCTCGGTCGTCGCGTACTACACCGACGGCAACGCCTCACTGCGGCTGCTGAACGACACCTCGCATCTGCGCTGACGCGACCTCGCCGCTCCAGGGGCGGGCGCCCCGGGGCGCGCTGTGCGCCCGGTCCGGCGTCCCCGTCGTACGCGCAAGGGCCCGGCACCTCGGACCTCCGAGGTGCCGGGCCCTTCGTGCGAGAAGCCCTCAGACCGCCAACGCCGCCGCCTCCTGGGCGAGTCGGCGCACCCGGTCCCAGTCCTTCGCGGCCAGCGCCTCGGCCGGAAGCATCCAAGTGCCGCCGACGCAGCCGACGTTCGGCAGCGCCAGGTAGGACGGCGCCGACGCCAGGCCGATGCCCCCGGTCGGGCAGAAGCGGGCCTGCGGCAGCGGTGCGGCCAGCGAGCGGAGATAGGCGGTGCCGCCCGCCGCCTCGGCCGGGAAGAACTTCATCTCGGTGATGCCCTCGTCCAGCAGGGTCACCACCTCCGAGGCCGTCGAGACCCCCGGCAGGAAGGGCACCCCGGAGTCCTTCATCGCGCCCAGCAGCCGCGGCGACCAGCCGGGGCTCACCAGGAAACGGGAGCCGGCCGTGAGAGCCGCCTCGACCTGGCCGGGGGTGAGCAGGGTGCCCGCGCCGATCACCGCCTCCGGGACCTCGGCGGCGACCGCCCGGATCGCGTCCAGTGCGGCGGGCGTCCGCAGGGTCACCTCGATCGCGGGCAGCCCGCCCGCGACGAGCGCACGGGCGAGCGGCACGGCGTCGGCCGCGTCGTCCAGCACGACGACCGGGACGACGGGGGCGAGACCGAGGACCGAGGAAGAGGGGCGCCCCTGCTCGAACGAAGCGGAGAACTCGGGGGCGGCGGGCACGGGGGAGGAGGCGGCGCGAGTCACGCCGCCCATACTGCGCCCGCCCACCCACTCTCCGCAACGAACGTTGCGCATGCTGCAACGGCAGCCCGCTGGGTCCGCGCTACAGCTCCGTCACGATCACATCGACGGCCCATGCCTTGCCGCCCTTCGCCGGAGGCTCCGCCTCCACCGCGTAACCCAGCCCCCGCAGCGCCTCGACCAACTCCGCCGGACCCGCAGGCTCCAGCCCCGCCGACAACAGGTCCCGCACCAGCCGTCCCTTGGTCGCCTTGTTGAAGTGACTGACCACCGTCCGCTTCTCCACCCCGGCCACGACCTTCGACTGCAGCACTCGCACCGTCGCGGTACGACCGGCCACCTCGCCCTTGGGCTTCCAGGCCGTCGCATACGCCGCCGAGCGCAGATCGAGCACCAGCCCCTTCCCGGCGACCGCGGGCATCACCTCGGCCATCGGCGCCCGCCAGTACGCGCCCAGCGCGCCGAGCCCCGGCAGCTTCACGCCCATCGAGCAGCGGTAGGACGGAATCCGGTCACCGATCCGTACGGCGCCCCACAGCCCCGAGAACACCAGCAGTGACCGCGCGGCCCGCTTCCGCGCCGCCGCGTCCAGGGACGCCAGGCCGAGCGCGTCATAGAGCACACCGGTATAGATCTCCCCGGCCGGCCGGGTCCCTGCCGTACGCAGCCCCGCGTTCTTGGCGATCTCGCCCTTGAGGCCCTCGCTGAGCCCGAGCACCTCCTGGGCCTTGGTCTCGTCCGCCGCGCACAGCTCGACCAGCTCCTCCAGCACCGCCTCGCGCGCGGCGGTCAGCCCCGGCAGCGACAGCGCACCGGCGTCCAGCGGCGCCCCGGCCGCTCCCGCGGCCTTCCCTTCGGACGGCGGCAACAGCACGAGCACGGTGTTTCTCCTTCACGGCGGTACGGGCGGGGTGCGGCCCCGGGAAAGCGTATGGCCTGCGGCGGGCGGGCGGAGAACCCGTGAGGTGCCGGGCGCCCCGGGGCCGGCGCCCGCACACCGCGCCGGGAGCGGCCGCCCGCCATACGCTCGATTTCATGCCCCGTCTCCATATGCATGTGACCGACGCAGCCGAGGCCCCGCTGCGGGTCGCGCTGCGTGAGCTGCGCGGAAAGCTGGAGATCCCGGACCACTTCCCGCCCACGGCACAGGCCGAGGCGGAGAGCGCCGCCCGCGCCCCGCGGATCCCGGCCGCCGATGGCGCGGTGGCGACCGAGCACACCCTGGCGGACGCCACCGACCTCCCCCTCTTCACCATCGACCCGCCCGGCTCCCTCGACCTCGACCAGGCCATGTTCCTGTCCCGGCGCCCCGGCGGGGGCTATCGCGTCCACTACGCCATCGCCGATGTCGCCTCCTTCGTGACCCCCGGCGGCGCCCTGGACGCCGAGGCGCACCACCGTGTGACGACCCTCTACTTCCCCGACGAGCGGGTCCCGCTGCATCCGCAGGTGCTGAGCGAGGGCGCCGCCAGCCTGCTGCCCGACCGGGACCGCCCGGCGGTCCTGTGGCAGCTCGACCTCGACGCGGACGGCGCCCTGACCGCCACGTCCGTACGCCGCGCCCTGGTCCGCTCCCGCGCCAAGCTGGACTACGCGGGCGTCCAGCGGGTCCTCGACGACCGGACGGCCGAGGAGCCGCTGGCCCTGCTCCGCGAGATCGGACTGCTGCGGGAGGAGCTGGAGACCGCCCGGGGCGCGATCTCCCTGAACGTCCCCGAGCAGGAGATCGTCGAGCAGGACGGCTGCTACACCCTCGAATACCGTGCCCCGCGCCCGGCCTACGGCTGGAACGCGCAGATCTCCCTGCTGACCGGCATGGCCGCGGCCGAGCTGATGCTGGCCTCCGGCACCGGCATCCTGCGTACGCTGCCCACCGCCCCGGACGGCTCGGTCGCCCGGCTCCGGCTGACCGCCCGCGCGCTCGGCGTCGACTGGCCGCACCACACCTCGTACGCGGCGCTGATCCGTACCCTCGACCCGCGCCGCCCCGCCCACGCCGCCTTCCTGCAGGAGTGCACCGCCCTGCTGCGCGGCGCCGGCTACACCGTCTTCGACGGCACCGCGCCCCGGGCCTCCGAGGCGCTGCACGCCGCGGTCGCCGCCCCGTACGCGCATGCCACCGCGCCCCTGCGGCGGCTGGCCGACCGCTACACCTCCGAGCTGTGCCTGGCCGCCTCGGCCGGCGTCGAACCGCCCGACTGGGTCCGCAGCGCGCTGCCCGCCCTGCCCCGCGAGATGGAGACCGGCACCCAGCGCGCCAACCAGGTGGAGCGGTCCTGCGTCGACCTCGTGGAGGCGGCGCTGCTGCGGGACCGGGTCGGCGAGATCTTCGAGGCGCTGGTCGTCGACATCCAGGAGAAGGACCCCACCCACGGCACCGTCCACCTCTACGACCCGGCCGTCATCGGCACCGTCGAAACCGCCCCGGAAGGCCCCGCGCTGCCCCTCGGCCACCGCATCCCGGTGCGCCTCGCCGAGGCCGAACCGGGCCACCGCCCGGTCCGGTTCACCCCTGCCTGACCGCGGCCCCGCCCGTCCCCGGCGCCGCACCCCCGCCCGGCGCCGCCGGCCGCGCCCGCAGGGCAGCCACCGCCGCCCGCGCGTCATCGGCATGGAAGCGCACCGTACGCACCGTCTCCCGCCGCCCCAACAGCCGGACGGCCACGACCGGTTCGGACAGCTCGACGGTGACCGACGTCTGACCGCCGACCATCAGCTCCAGCACCTCGCTGCCGTCCCTCTCCGGCTCTCTGACGAACCGGAGGTCGTGGCGTACGGCGGTGATCCGCTCCAGCGGTATCCGGATGTCCCGGCGCGCACCGTCCCGCAGCCACAACGTGTCCGCCCCCAGCACATGCGGCCGGGTGACCGCCGCCGCCTGGAACCCCAGCATCATCAGCACCGTGTAGAGGTCGAGGACCAGCATCACCGCATGCGCCGCCGGACGGTCCGTGAGCAGCACCCCGACCACGACCGTCTCCACCACACTCACGAACGTCAGCCCGTACACGAACGCGGCCTGCGCCCCCGCATACCCCAGGGCCCGTTCGCCCGGCGCCACCCCGATCCGCCGCCGCGCCACCCACCAGCCCAGGCTGATCAGCCACCGTGTCTCGTAGGCGGCCAGCCGGCCCAGCGCGGCCCCCCGGCTCACCGCGCACGCTCCACGACCAGCTCGATCGCCCGGCGCACGGCCCGGGCCTGCGCGGGCGCGAAGTGCGCGTAGTACGCCGCCGTGAAGCCACCGTCGGCCTCCGCGCCGATCGCCTGCTCCCAGTGCTCCGCACCGACCTCGGCGATCACCTCCTCCGGAATGCAGTCCGCGAGCGCCCGTGCGGCCTGTTCCACGCGCGGATCGTCCGCCGCGGACTCCACCAGCGCGTCGAGCAGGCCGTACACCTCGTACATCTGCTCCATCGCCCCCGGTGCCGCCGCCATCTCCCCGAGCAGCTGCACGATCCGCTTGCTCCCTTCCGCCCCGCCCATCGATTCGAGCAGCGCCAGCACCTCCCGTTCCTTCGCCGCCATCGCGGGCTCCGGACCAGGACGCCCGGCCGACATGCGGGTCATCTCCGCGAAGAGCGCCGCCAGTTCGTCCGAAACGGGCCCCTCCGCGGGCAGCCCGCCGTGCTCCTCCGCCTGCCGCCGCACCGCGGCCAGCCGGGCCCGCCGCGACCGGATCGCCTCCTCCTGGCGGGCCAGATCCGCGTCCAGCCCGGCCAGCACCTCGTGCAGCTCATGCCCGGCGTCATCGGCGAGGACGTCCCGCACCTCGTCCAGCCCGAGCCCCAACTCCGTCAGCCGGCGCACCCGCGCCAGCACGACCGCGTCCCGCAGCCCGTACTCCCGGTAGCCGTTGGCGCGGCGTTCCGGCTCGGGCAGCAGCCCGAGGTGGTGGTAGTGGCGCACGGCACGGGTGCTGACGCCGATCAGACCTGCGAGCTCACCGATTCTCATGCGCCCAGTACAAACGTTGCCGCTGCGACAAGGTCAAGGGCCGCCGGGCCAGGGAGGGCGCGGGGAAGCCCGGCGAGGGCCGGCGCCCCTTACGGGTACCATGGTCACCACGGCGGACGAGCCGGCCGGACGGCCGCGTGGGGATCATCGATCCCCCCGAGGAACGTCCGGGCTCCACAGGGCAAGGTGGTGGGTAACGCCCACCCGGGGTGACCCGCGGGACAGTGCCACAGAAAACAGACCGCCCGGACCGCAAGGTCCGGGTAAGGGTGAAACGGTGGTGTAAGAGACCACCAGCCTCCGAGGTGACTCGGAGGGCTAGGTAAACCCCACCTGGAGCAAGGTCAAGAGGAGGCATCGGCTGATGCCTCTGCGCGGACGACCGAGGGCTGCCCGCCCGAGTCCGCGGGTAGACCGCACGAGGCTGCCGGCAACGGCAGCCCTAGATGGATGGCCGTCTCCCCCCGGCCCGCAAGGACCGGGGGCGACAGAACCCGGCGTACAGGCCGACTCGTCCGCCATTACGGCCCTGAGCAGGGAAAACGCCCTGGGTGGGGCCACCGGGTCGTCGCGTCCACGGACCAACTCGGACGCACGACACGCCTCACCTACGACGAGGCCGGCAACGTCACGTTGACCGTCCGCCCCGACGGGCTCGCCTCCGCCGCCGTGTACAACGAGCTGAACCTCCCGGTCGAGATCATCGGCCCAGACGGGGCTACCTGGCGCCAGGAGTACGACGAGCGGGGCAACCGCACGTCGGTGACTGATCCCAGTGGTGCGACCACCCGTTACCGCTACGACAGCCGCGGACACCCGGCTTCGGTGACGGACGGCCTCGGTCACACCCGACACATCGAGTGCAACCGGGCCGGCCTGCCCCTCACGGCGACCGACCCACTCGGGGCTGTCACCCGCTACGAGCGGGACCCCTTCGGGCGCATCACGTCCATTACCGACCCACTCGGTCAGACCACCCGCCTGGCATGGACGATCGAGGGCAAGCTCGCATCCCGCGTTGCACCCGACGGCACTGTCGAGTCCTGGGCATACGACGGTGAAGGCAACTGCATCACCCACACCGATGCCTCTGGCGGCACAACGACCTACGAGTACACGCACTTCGATCTTCTGAGCGCACAGAGGGGCCCGGACGGAGCACGCTACGAGTTCACCCACGACACCGCCCTCCGTTTGACACAGGTCACCAGCACACAGGGCATGACCTGGGATTACGAGTACGACCCAGCCGGCCGTCTCATATCTGAGACTGACTTCGACAACCGGATGCTCAACTACACCCACGACCCGGCTGGCCAACTCACGGCCCGCATCAACGCTCTCGGCCAAACGATCGCCTACGCCCACGATGTCCTCGGCCGCGTGGTGGAGAAGAACGCCGACGGGAAGGTCACCACGTACGAGCACGACGCGGCAGGCAGCCTCCTTCAGGCCACAGGACCTCATGTGAGGTCCACCTATCGGCGCGATCCCATGGGACGCGTATCAGCCGAGACTGTGAACGGCCGGACGGTGACGTACGCCTACGACGCCCTCGGCCGTCGCACGGGCCGCACTACTCCCACCGGTGTGACGAGCGCGTGGACGTATTCGCGCGCCTGTCCCGTAAGCCCGACACCTGGCGTTACACGTGGGACCCCGAGGACCGGCTCATCGCCGTCACCACCCCCGACGGGCAGTCTTGGCGCTACCTCTACGATCCCTTCGGCCGCCGGATCGCCAAGCAGCGCCTCGCCGATGACGAATCGGTCCTCGAACAAGTCGACTTCACCTGGGACGGCACCACTCTCGCTGAACAAACCACCAGCTCGTCCGCTACTTCCCCCATCACCCTCACCTGGGACCACAACGGCCTGCGGCCAATTGTCCAGACCGAGCGAAAGGCGCTGGCAGGTGTTCCTCAACAAGAAATCGATCAGCGTTTCTTCGCCATCATCACAGACCTTGTCGGCACCCCCACGGAGCTTGTTGACGAATCCGGGAGCGTAGCCTGGCGCACCCGCACCACCCTCTGGGGCACGACGACTTGGGCCCGCAGCAGCACCGCCTACACACCCCTCCGCTTCCCTGGCCAATACTTCGATGCCGAAAGCGGTCTCCACTACAACTTTCACCGCTACTACGATCCTGAGACCGCCGCTACACCACGCCTGACCCCTTAGGCCTCGACCCAGCCCCGAACCCTTCCACTTACGTCCACAACCCCCACACTTGGACCGACCCACTCGGCCTCTCACCGTATCCAGATGATCCCGTCAAGCTCTATCGGGCCCCACACAACGGGAACAGGGCTCGGGAGGAAAATGGCCTCGATCCGGCCCTCCACCCCGACACCGAGCACGGCGCAGGCACCGCATACCTGGGTGAGAGCGAAAAGGTGGCCCAAAAGTACGCAGCCCAGGGAACTCATGAAGACGGCTACCATGAGTTCGTGATGAAGCCAGGATTCAGGGATGCGTTTCCAGAGAGCGTCACCCCTCCGTACCGGCGTACACACGACAACAAGCCAGACGAATGGCAGTGGTTGATCCCCAGGGAAAAGATCCCAAAGTTCAATTCATACATTCAAGAGGTGAACTGGATCAACTACTACCAGGGTCACACCTGGCGCGACTAATGGTGCAACGGGAGAAACCGAATGAAGAAATTTGAACATGGCTCTCCCCGTGAGTTGCTGGAAACGCTGCAGCCGGGGCAGGTGTGTAAGGGAGTCGTAAGCTCCGTCGCAGACTTCGGAGTATTCGTGGACCTGGGCGGCGCTGTTGGGATTGTGACCGTGCCCAACCTGTCATGGAGACGTTTCGACCATCCATCGCACGTAGCCCACACGGGACAAGAGGTTCTCGTCACTGTGTTGAGCGTCGACCTGGAACGCGAGCAGGCGTCGCTCTCCATCAAAGAGCTGCAGCAGGACCCGTTCATTGACTTCGTGCGCGCACGGTTCGGCTCCACGATGTCCGGCCCTGTAACCAAGGTCGCTCCCATTGGAGCCTTCGTCCAGTTGGAGGACGAATGGGCGGGGCTCCTGCCGATCTCCGAATTGGGAGGGAGCGGACACGCGGCGGAGGTCGGCGACGTGCTGAGCGTAAGGATCACCTATATCAACATGGCAAATCGCCAGGTGGCGTTGTCGCTCAGTTCGGCGTCCGCGGATTCTGGCTGAGCGTAGCCGTTCCGGAACTTTTACCGCCTTCGCCACTCCAGATAGAACGACCTGGCGCTAGAGCTTCGACCCGCTCGGCCGGCCGGCCGACCAGCATGCCGTAGATCATTCACGGGACAACCCTTGGACGGCATCTCCTTTGGATGGCTCGAGAGGCTCTCGGTCGTGTCGTGGCCGGCGTCGCCCAGTCCTCACCGAGCGCCCACCGCCGGTCCTGCTGATCAACGGCCCCGCCGAGCAGCGACCGGTGGAACTCGGCAAGTTGCCCTGGATCAGGGCAGTCCAGCACCACGCACTGCAGATCAGCGATCGTGGCCAGATCCTGAGCGGCCACCAGTGCACGGACCGGCCGGACCTGGCCGCCCGCACTCCGAAGATCGCGGCGACAGGACCTGGAGCGGGTTTCGGTCGTGGCTGGCTGTCGTCGACGTGATGATTCACCCGCGACTGCCCGATATACGAGGTGTCTGTGGCCTCTGCCGTCCCAGAGAATCTTGAGACAGGAAAGGCGCTGGCCACGGCCGCTATTCGCCTCAATTCCGTCTCTGTATACGAACTTTGGGGGCATGAGACCTCGCGATCTTGGATAGCGATGCGCTCAGACCGCCCGGCTCCCAAGGTCTGGAGCCTGTGCCGTCCTGGGCTGCCGCGCCGGGCATGATTCCCCATAGCTGAAGGGATCCCCAATATCGTGCAACCGACCCAAGAGTTCGGCGACAACCCTGTCGAAGTACGCGAAACCGGGCACTACACGGAGGAATACGTCCCCAGCTTTGTCGAGAAATGGGACTCGCTCATAGATTGGGAGAAGAGGGCGGAAAGCGAAGGCAATTTCTTCATCGACCTGCTGCGCAAATGGGGGGTGAGGAGTGTGCTCGACGTCGCGGCAGGCACAGGATTTCACTCCGTACGGCTACTGGCTGCCGGATTCGAAACCGTAAGCGCGGACGGCAGTGCGGACATGCTGGCGAGGGCCTTCGAAAACGGCACAAAGCAGGGAGGGCACATCCTGCGGGTCGTGCAGGCGGACTGGCGGTGGCTCAACAGAGACGTCCACGGGGAGTACGACGCCATCGTCTGCCTCGGCAACTCCTTCACGCATCTCTTCTCGGAGCGTGACCGGCGCAAGGCGCTGGCCGAGTTCTACGCGATGCTCAAGCACGACGGAATTCTCGTACTGGACCAGCGGAATTACGATGCGATCCTGGACGACGGGTACACGAGCAAGCACACGTACTACTACTGCGGTGAGGATGTCATCGTGGAGCCGGAGTATGTCGACGAGGGCCTGTGCCGTATGCGGTACAGCTTCCCGGACAACTCCACGTACCACCTCAACATGTTCCCGCTGCGACAGGACTACACCCGGCGGCTGATGTCCGACGTGGGTTTCCAGCGCGTCGAGACCTATGGCGACTTCCAGCACACCTACCGGGGCGAGCAGCCGGACTTCTTCGTGCATGTGGCGGAGAAGGAGTACCGGATGGAGGGCGAGGGACAGTACGAGGGCGCGGTCAGCACCGCCCGCAGCTACTACAACTCGCCGGACGCCGACACCTTCTATGCCACGGTGTGGGGCGGCGAGGATATTCATATCGGCCTCTACGAAAGCCCCGTGGAGCCCATCGCGGGCGCCAGCCGGCGCACCGTCGAGCGGATGGCGTCGAAGCTGGAGCTGTCCCGGGATTCCGTCGTGCTCGATCTCGGTTCCGGGTTCGGTGGCTCGGCGCGGTACCTGGCTGAGACGTACGGCTGCCGGGTCCTCGCACTCAATCTCAGCGAGGTGGAGAACCAGCGCCACAAGGAGCTGAACTCGGCCCGCGCGCTCACCGACCGGATAGAGGTCGTGGACGGGTCCTTCGAGGACATCCCGTACCCGGACGACCAGGTCGATGTCATCTGGTCCCAGGATGCCTTCTTGCACAGCGGAAACCGGGTCCAGGTCCTTGAGGAGATCGCGCGGGTGCTGCGGCCCGGCGGCCATCTCATCTTCACCGACCCGATGGCGGCGGCGGACGGCAGCTCCACCGACGTGCTGCAGCCGATTCTCGACCGGATCCATCTGGACGACATGGGCTCGCCCGGCTTCTACACACGCGAGCTGAACCGGCTCGGATTCACCGCCGTCGACGGTGGCTTCGAAGAGCACCGTGACCAGTTGGTGAACCACTACACGCGGGTCCTTGAGGAGACCAAGTACCAAGAGGCCGAAGGGCTGGCCAGAAAGATCAGTCACGACTACCTCGCCCAGATGAAGAAGGGGCTCGGCCACTGGATCGACGGTGGCCGCGAGAAACACCTCACCTGGGGAATCTTTCACTTCAGGCTCGATGCTCACGACTGAGCGACCTTTCACCGGCTACCAGGCCGTCGCTGATGCCGGGAACGGTGTCGGCGACGGGCCGCCGGCGAGGTCGCGCGGGGCGCGGCCGGCGGGCCACGAGGGGCTACTGACCCACTCGACTGCTGGTGATCCGCCCAAGCCGCCCAAGCCATCGGCTGCATCGACTTCCGCCGACCGTCTCGCAGCAGACCCCGGACACACCCGCCCTTCACCCGCTGAGCAGCCCGCGCCAGCGGCACAAGCACCTCCCCGGCGGACTCCGTCAACCGACCACGGCACGAAGCGAATGCATCCGCCCTCATAGCAGCAGCGAGCCACCGGACCCACGACCTGACCGGACAGCTGACAAAGCCCTGCCAGTACTCCAGCCGTAGATAGTGATCTTCATGTCTGATGCGTGGCTTGGCGACGGTGATGGCCGGCCTGGGCTCGGGCCTGGGCTCGGGCCTGGTGGCAGCGTCGCCAGGCGGACGAGCGGAGCCGGTGGGCCACGTCGTGCACGGGCCGGGAGACAAGCGTCGCGAACAGGCGCTGGATTCCGTTGCAGTTGAGCGGGATAAGCCCCTCCGGGGCGGGATGGCGGGCGTGTTCGTCGCCGCGGGCGACGGCGAGGAAGGCATGGGTGAGCATGGCCAGGGCGTCCGCGTGGAACTCCCGTGCACCGATGGTCACTTCGGCGGCCGTCGCCATTCCACTTGGCCCGGCTGAGCGGTGCTGCATGCCGCCCGGACCCGCATACCTGGCCCACTCGGGGATACTCCAGCAGTGCTTGCGTGGCAGGTCGACCAGCGGACCGAGCACCAAATCCCTCACCCGGCGCCGGGGTTGGACCCGGACGAAGCGGCCCACTGTCCTGCTCATCAGGATCTCGAACGCCTCCTGCCGGCGGGCAGGGCCTACGCTGTGATCCGCGGCCACCGCATGATCTACAGTCCTCACACACCGATGATCGACGATGGCCGCACCCGTCTTTCTACCGGGTTGGGGTGGTCATCGCAGTGTCGAAACCGTCTGAGTTCCGTGGCTTCAAAGTGGTGTGGCGGGGCTACGACCGCCAGCAGGTCGACCGCTACCTTGAGGCCCTGTCGGAAGCCGACACGCCGGTCGGTCCGCCTCCGTTCCAGATCGTGGGGCGGGGCTACGACCGTCAGCAGGTTGACGCACGTATCAGGGACCTCCTGGCGGACAAAGGCATCAGCGGCTGACGCAGCCATACGAGTCAGCATCGGTCCCGCGCGCAAGTCACCAGAAGAGTCTGCTCGTTCCCGCCGTGCCGGAGACGCCGGAAGCCGAGACGCCACGCAGCGTCCACGGCAGAAAAGTGAGCGCCGACCTCGAGGCCCGGCATCCGATCGGCCCTGAAGAGAGCCGGCGGGACCGGAGATGGCCGTAAGCGACACACGGCGATGTGGGGTGCGCTTCCGTCAGCGTTGTGGCGTTCGGCGCAGCTCACCGCGGCGGCGGTGCGTCGCCCGCCGGGTGCGATGACGAGGCCACGGACCACGGGAGGTTCTCACAGCTTCGCGGAGGCAGTGGTGCGCGCCCTCGCGGGTTTGGTCTTCGGGTTCGCGAGGGCCTTCACCGTGTGCACGAGGGGCGGGACCTCGGCGCCGCCGCGTGAGGTCGACTGTTCGCGCACCGGGACGAGGCCACGGATGTCGGGTTCCCGCTGCTCATCGGGCACCATCAGAGGCCGGCCACGGCGAGCAGCACCCTCGCCTTGAGCCCGATCCGATACGTGGAGGCAGGAATGGCTGAGTCCCCGCGCGATGCTGCGCGGTCCGGGCCGTTGCCCAGCGGCCGACACCACCTCAGCCGTGAACAGGTGGTCGCGTCGCAGCGGATGCGCATGCTGACCGCCACCGCCGAGGCGATGAAGGACAAGGGGTACGCGGGGACCGCGGTCGCCGAGATCATCCGGCGCGCCGGGGTGTCGCGGGAGACGTTCTACCAGCAGTTCCGTTCCAAGGAGGACTGCTTCATCCAGGCCCTGGATGCCGCCACGAAGCAGCTGGCGGGCCTGCTGGAGGCCGCCTGGCAGCCGGCGGCCGAGTCCCCGGAGGCATCCCGGTCGGCGTCCCCGGAGGAAACCTTCCGCCGGCTGCTGCGTCTCTATCTGCTGACCCTCACCGAACAGTCCGCCTTTGCCCGGCTGTTCCTCGTCGAGGTGTACGCCGCCGGGCCCGAGGCGATGGCCATCCGCATGGAGTGGCAGCGGTGGTTCGCGGACGCCATCGCCGAGATCTTCCAGGTGGGGGACGAGGGCGGTGCGGACGAGCGGAACTTCGGCTGCGAGGCCCTGGTCGCGGCCGCCGCGCATCTGGTGACGGCGCGCCTGGTCGCGGACGACCTGAAGGGCCTGCGCGGGCTGGAGGATCCGCTCGTCCGCCTCGCGGTACGGCTCCTGGGCTGAGCGGCTAGCCGGTCACGGGGAGCCAGGGGAAGTGCGCCAGTTGGCCCCGTAGGCCGGCGGGCAGCAGCGGCGTGACCATCGTCCGGTATCCGGCCGCCTGATGCCGGGCCCTGGTTCGGTCGCCGTTGAACAGTGCGTGGGGCGTCTTGCTCGGGATCGGCAGCCCGGGTCCGCAGAGCGGGATCTTCGGCGTCTGACGGTTGAGCTGGTCGCCGCCTCCCGTGACGGCGTGCGGGTCGATGTCGTAGCCGTGGTCGCCGGTGAAGTAGCCGACCACGCCGTTGGCGAAGCACACCAGGTTCGTGATCAGGTTCTCGGAGTGGCAGATGCCGTCGTTCGTGTTGCAGATCTCTTTGACCGTCAGGTCGCCGAAGCCGCGCGGCCCCTTCATCGTCATGCCCGGCAGGATCGTCGGCAGGTTCGTTTCGATGCCGCCCGGGCCGCCGTCCACACCGGGCCGCCGGGGATCGCCGTAGAGCACGCCGTTGATCTGGTCGTGCGGGACGGCGTCGCTTCCGGAGAGGGCGGCCAGCTCATCGCCGGCGACGATCGCGCCCTGCGAGTAGCCGGCGATGGTCACATGACCGGCGGAGCACTCGCCGTGGAAGCTCTTCACCGCCGCGTCCAGCTTGGTGATGCCCTCGGCCACGGAGTCGTCCAGCGTCATGGTGTCGCCGGGGTAGGGCGCGATGGACGCCGAGTAGTGGATCTTTGTGAACGACACGCCTTCGGGGAGCGAGGCGTTGCTGCGGTCGTAGACCGTGGCGTCGCCATCGAGGTGACCCCCGACCTCGAAGATCATCGTGTTCGGGCAGTCGGCCCGGGTCTGTGCCTGTGGGGAGGCGGCGACGGCTTGCGGTGCGCTCAGCCCCAGTACGGGCAGCGCGACAAGTATCGCGAGTAACGATCGTGTCCTTCGCATGTGCACCTCGTCTCGAATCGGCGTGGGAGGAACGGGAGTTCCGGCCCAGTGCGACGCCAAAGGTAGCGCCGGGAGAGGTTCTGCGAACAGAGGTGTTCGTGAAAGTGCGGTGTGCATGATGGCGAGGAAGCATCGAGGGAGTGGGCGCGGAGGGCGTGTTGGCGGCGGGTCTTGGGGATGGCCGGCAGCCCTGGGCGCATTGCTGCTCGGTGCGGCGATGAATGTGCTGGACTCGACGATCATGCAGGTGGCCGCGCCGGCCATCCATGCGGATCTGGGCGGGCCCGTGTCCGACATCCAATGGTTCGCTACGGCCTACACGCTCCCGTTCGCGGTATTGCTTCGCCGGTCCGCCCGACGAGGCCCCCGAGCGGGCGCGGTGCGAAAGGCAGTGGGCCGAGGGCGGTCGCCGTGTTCGGAAAACCGTTCGGTCGGCGGCGGCGGTCGCTGTTACCTTGCAGTTGTGGCGAAACTCAACCAGATCATTGCCGTGGAGAAGGGCATCAAGTCCAAATCCCACCAGGACCTGACGACTGCTCATCATGGGCTGCAGAAGCCGGCGCTGCTGGCCGGGATCTCCCGTACGTATCAGCCCAAGGACGAAGAGGGCGAGCAACTGCCGCCCGAGGCAACGCGGGTGCAGGTGCAGGCCGAGGATGTGCTCAGGGAGACGGCAGCCACGCTGACGCGGCTGTTTGATGTGACCGCCACCAAGGACTGGGCGAACTGTACGGCGCGGGCCGATGTGAAGGTGGAGGGGCGGACACTGCTCAGCCAGGTGCCCGTGTCGTATCTGCTCTTCCTTGAGAAGCAACTCACCGATGTGAACACGTTCATACGGAAGCTCCCGGTGCTCGACGCATCCGAGTCCTGGGCGCAGGACCCCTCGACGGATGCCTGGAAGACCGAGCCGGTCAGGACCGTGCGGACCAAGAAGGTGCCCCGTAACCATGTGAAGGCGGAGGCCACCGAAAAGCACCCGGCGCAGGTCGATGTGTATTACGAGGACGTTCCGGTCGGCTACTGGACGACCGTGAAGTTCTCCGGCGCCTTGCCCGCGCGCCGGGTGAACGAGCTGCTGGACAGGCTGGAGAAGTTGCAGCAGGCGGTGAAATTCGCCCGTGAAGAGGCGAACGGGATCGAGGTCACCGATGAGCGGGTGGGGGAGGTCGTTTTCGGCTACCTGTTCGGGTAGCGTCTACAACTCCCCGGGCGCCTCAGGGCGGCCGGGGTGCGCGAGGAGCGCAAGCTGAAACTGAAGCTTGTCGTGACGAACGCGGTTTCCAGTGGAGGTTCAAGCCCTCCCCGCGGCACTCACGGGCCGCGGTAGCCCAACTCGGCAGAGGCGGACCGCAATCAATCTCAGACTCTTGCTCCAGTCTCAGTATTCGCCACCGATCGCCGGATCGACCGGGCCGGGCCCGGGTCGTCGGATGCCGGTTCAAGTCCGGCCCGTGCAGCTTTTTCGATGCGCGGTAGTTCAAAGGCAGAACACGACGACATGATGACTGACCCGCGCTCTTCACCGTGCCGGCGTGCGCAATGGGGTGGCATCACAGGGCTCGGGGGCAGGCTACGCCCCCGGGCCCGCTCCTTTGTTCCGGTCTCCGGGGCGCCGCCCGCGCCGAACAGAAGGTTGTGGTGCCGGGCTCTCCCCTGTGGAGCCCGGCACCACCGCTGAGAGGGACGGCCGCTGGAGGCCGTCGACCGGGCGCGGGTGACATGTGCGAGGTCAGCGTGCCATGGCGGGCCACGACATGAAGGCGCTCCTTGACTCATGAACTTACTCGTGCTCGGGTCCGGTGCGAGACCGGTGCGAGAGGTCCCACGCGAAGGTGAGCGCCCGTCGCACGGCGCCACCGTCCTGGCGAGGATCCTTCAACCAAACCATCGTTGTCAACAATCGTTTAATCCACGAGCGTTGACGGCGCCATCCCGGTGCACCAACAGGCGGCACCGACACAATTGTGGTGACGCTCATGGCGTACGGTGCTTGCGACCGTTAATCTCAGAGCGGCGGCGAGCGCGCGGCCGCCCCGCCTGTCCTACCGACCAGGAGACCACCCATCGCCATGGATGCCCCGGACGCGCACCCGGCGGATGCTCTCCAGGCCGTCGTCGCGTCGATCGACGAGCTTCTCCGGGACCTGGACCTCGGACGTGACGTCATCGACGTGGACCACATCTCGCACCGGACGGGCATCACGGTCCCCCGCGTACAAGCGTTGCTCGACCACCAGGGCAACGCGTCCGAGAACGTGCAGGACTCCTTCCAGGAGCGCCTCGTCTTCCTGCGGGAGACCCGCCGCAAGCCCGACGGGAAGAGGTACACCCTCGACGAGATCGGCGCGGGGGCCGGTATCTCCCACGGCCAGGTCGGCTACCTCCTGAACGGAAAGCGGAAGAGTCCCGGGCTGGACATCACCCGGAAGCTGGAGAAGTTCTTCCAGGTGGAGCCCGGCTTCTTCACCGCCACCGAGCGTCAGGCGCTCTACCGGGCACTGCAGTCGACTCACGAGCAGCTGACCCATCTTGCGCTGCTCAAAGGCAAGGGCATCAACCGGCTGGCGATGCGCAGCGGCACCAGCGGCGACAGCAGGATCGACCGGGAACTCCGGGACGCACTTTCCGAGGCTCTGAGCCGGCCGGAGCGCGAGGACCCCGAAGTACGGGAGCTCACGGACAGAATGCGCTCCCTGCCGTCCAAGAGCAGAATGCGGGTCTTCCCCCTGATCCAGGGGCTACTGGGTCTGGCTCGGCCCGAGCACGAAGACCGTCCGCCCCCCGGACGTCGCGGCAACTGAACGGGCCGGAAGGCTTCTGATGGCCCGGTCTAGTCAGGTGGTCCCGGGGGCTCGCCTCCGGGCAACCCGACCACTCAACCCCTGACTTCGACCTGTCTCGCCGCCGGGGCAGGCACCGTGGCCCGTGCCGTTGGCGAGAGTCGTTCTGCCTCAGGACTCAGTCCTTGCCGCCCGGTCCTTGCCGCCCACTCCCGGCGAGGTGTCTCCTGCTGCCGGCCTCGCGCCACCCCCGCGACGCGCTGCCACGTACTCCCGGGCAAGAATCCGGAGAGCCGCACCCACACTTGGCCGAGCGGACCCGTCGAGCAGCGCAGTTCCCTTCCGTGCCGCTGCCCGCAGCGTGAGGCCCTGGATGGCGACAAGGGCGCGGACGAACGGGCGGCTGTGAGCGGGCACCAGATCCACGAGCCCGTACGACGCTGCCAACCCGGAACGGACCTGCTGGGCCTGGTCACGGATCAGTGCCCGGAACCCGTCGGGGGTGCCGTCCTTGTTGATCAAGTCGGTGCGCGTCAGGCCATGTCGGGCGAGGAGCTCTTCCGGGATGCCGAGGCGTCCGTCGGTCAGGTCTTCGGCGACATCGTTCAGGAAGTCGAGACGCTGGCTCGCCTCGATGAAGGTCCGGCAGCCTGCAACGTACTGCTCCGCGGGTGCTCCGCCGAGCAGGCAGGCGATGAGCATGAAGGCAGGCAGCGAATAGCCATCGACGTAGTGCTGGAAGTCGCTCTCCGCGGCAAAGCCTTCCGTCTGCACCTCCAAGGGCGCGCCGGCGAGGAAGTCTTCGACGTACCGGCGGAGTTGAGGCTGCCTGGTGATGGTGTCAAGAAGCGTCCGCACAACGGGCTGGTCGGCTTCGCCGCTCTCCAGGGCGGTGTGCACCTGGCGCTCCCAGTCGGTGAGCGCGGCGATACGCGCACCGGCCGGTCCTTGGTCGATGAGGTTGTCGCTGTGGTGCATGAACGCGGTCGCGGCGATGATGTCGGGCACGAGCGGTGCGGGGAGCAGCAGGCGCACGGCTGTGTACTCGGGGCGGGCGTACCGTGCCACCAGCCGACGCTGCTCGCTGTAGTCGCGACGCAGTGCGGGGTCCGTGATCTCTGCCTGGTCGAGAGCCTTCGGCCATGTGGCCATCGTGATGCTCCCCTCCTTCCGGACGGTCCAGCCTTACCTTAGGTGATCGCGGCCGAGGGGCCTGATCCGTCCCGGCATCACGGCACCGGACCGCGTGGTGCACCGGCCTCCGGGCGTCACGGCAAGGCACCCAGGGCCTGCAGGGAATCGGCAAGGCGCCAGGTCCTGAACGGAAGGCCGGCTTCCGGCCGGGACGTCACGCGCCGGAGGGCCGGTGCGGTGCGGGGCTTCAGCGCGTGGACAGCACCCGTGCCGCTCGGGCCAGCACACGAGGACGGGTCAGCGTTTTCGGATGCCGGCGCATGTGCACGACGTCCATGAATGCCTGGTTGACACGGGTGTCGATGACGGAAGCCGCCATGATCTTGTCACCGGCCCAGCGGGCGAGCCGGTAGCCACGGGGGTACGGCCCCTTCACATGCGGCTGGGCAAGGTCTGCGGTCGCCGACACCTGCCAGGCCGCATCGACCACCACACCGGCCCGGCGGAAGTACTCCCGGGCCGGATCGTGCGGAGAAGACCCGGCGCGCAGATATCCGGACAGGCACGAGGCGTGCAGGGCCGCAAGTGTCAGGCCCTGTCCGTAGATCGGGTTCACCGAGGCGACGGAGTCTCCTACCGCCACCAGACCCCCCGGGAACCGGCTCAGCCGGGTGAAGTCGCGTCGTCGGCTCTCCCGGAAGTGGAAGGTCCGGACGTCGCCCTCAAAGGCGCAGTGGTCCGCGATCTCGCGCAACGGGCTGACGCAGCGCCGCATCCGGGCCAGGAACTCGCCCGGATCGTGCCCCGGGCGGTGGCCGGTGTAGCCGGCCAGTACCACCATCCAGCGGTTGCCCTCGACCGCGACCATCGCCCCGGGTTCGCTGAGCGTGGGCTGATATCCACTGGCAGGCCCTGGAGACGCGTGCGCGATGACCGTATCGGGGAGTTCGTCACCGCGCCGGAAGACGGCGGTGGCGTAGCCGAGGTCGATCCTCATCCGGTCCAGCGGAGCTGGGTCCCACCCGCTGCGGAGCAGCCAGGTGCCGAGGCGGCTGGACCGCCCCATGGCGTCGACCACCAGGTCCGCATCCAGTACGGTCTCGTGGCCGGCAGCGGCCGAGAGTTCCTCAGCGGTCGCGTAACGCACACCGCGGACCCGGCCGGCGTGGAAGAGGAGATCACGGGCCTGCCCCTGCAGGACGTGGACATTCGACAGGGCCGCCACCCGCCGGCGGACCCGGCCTTCGATGAACGGCCGCGTTGCGCCCAGCATCCGGATGTCAGGAACGGGAGCCTTGAGCACTCCGTCCACGTAGAACTGCACCGCGGGGCCGGCTCCCAAGCGGGCCCCGCCGGCGACGAGTTCGCCGGTGATGCCAGGGAACCAGCGTTCGAGTTGGGTGTGCCCCATGGACAGCAGCGCATGCAGTTGTTGTCGCTGCGGAGCGCCGCGGCCCGTGCCGTCCTCCCCCATGTCATCCGCTTCGAGAATGACGACCTCGTCGGCATGGTCGCTCAGAACGCGCGCGGCGTACAGCCCCGCAATGCTCCCGCCCAGGACAACAGCGCGTCTCACAAGAACCCCCATATGACTCGATGACTCCCCGCGCTCAAGGGCGCTGGGCCTGGTCAAGGCACCAAGGCCGGCACGGGGCGGGCCAATTCTGCCGTAGCCGTCCGGCGGGAACGGCGGGCACCGGGTTCCCTCGGCATCCCGAACACCCGTCGGCTACTGCCGCTCGGACACCTCGGTCCGGGAGCGCTGTTCCTGCACGCCCTGCAATGCCGTGGCGACCAGCGGGGCGGTGAGGGCTTGGGCGACGCGCAGCAGCCGTTGACGTTCGCCGGAGGCCGGGGTGTCCTCGCCCGGCAGGGCCACCTGCGGGCCCGCGGGCGCCTGAGGATGACCGGAACCTCCCTGCAGCGCCGCTTCCCGCCGAGCGGCCTGCAGGCGCTGTGCCGCGTCCCGCAGGGCAGCGGCGGTGGCGGCCGCCTGCAGTTCCTGATCCGGGAGGCGGCGGGCGTCATCGGTGCCTTGGGACGTCTCGTGCTCGTGCACGGCGTGGACGGCGGCTGCGGGCAGCGGCGACAGCCAGGGCCGCAGCGCTCGCATCCCGTCAAGAATCTCGATCACGCGGCGATGCAGATTGAATCCCACGTTCCATGCCAGGCGATGGCTCCGTGCGCTGTCCACGCTGAACGCGAGGTCCTCATCGACTCCTTCGACGACGAGATCCCACAAGGGCTGCAAGGCCTTGATGTCACGACGTTCGCGCAGCCATGCGCCCACCGCGGCTCCGGAGAGGCCGTAGCTGGTGATCAGGGCGCCGATCGAGCCGAAGGTGGAGCCGAGTACCCCCACGGTGTCCAGGGTGTGGTTGCCCAGGACGGCCAGGATGATTGCCGGGACCGAGCACACCACATAGCCGAAGACGAACAGCATGGCGGTGCCGAAGGAGCGCAGCGCACGCTGGAATCGGGGGTCCGCCAGCTTCAACTTGCGGCACTGCCGGTAGGTGCTCAGGGTTCCGCAGGTCAGAGTGACGAGGAAGACCCCCAGGAACACCTGGATCAGCGGGTCACCCGCGAAGTTCGTATTGAATTCGAGGGGCTCCGCCGGACCTGACAGGTCGGCGGAACAGAACGTGACGACCATGACGGCCGGGGCCGCCAGGTACGCCGCGGTCCATCCCGTGACCCTGCGGCGCAGCACCGCCGGGCGCTGCCGCAGCCGGGGATCCCACAGCATCGTGAGCAGGTGGAGAAGGGAGAAGCAGCTCAGGATGCCGATGTATACGGGAAGGGTGGCGAAGCTGGGGCTGCCGGTGAGTTCCCCCAGCATCCGGTACCCCGCCGGAGCGGCCATCGCGAACACCAGGCCGGACGCCACGAAGTTCACAGTGATCAAGGACAGTGTGGGGGTGGGATCGCGAAGAAGTGCCAGGCACTTCCAGCCGGCAATCACGAAGTCGATGACCGCGATGGCCAGGTAGACGAAGTTGGAGGTGTTCTCAGACACCAGACCTCCGGTGGGAGAGAGCCGATGAGAGAAACCCGTTGATGCTCTGGTCGCGTCGCAGCTCGAGGTGGCGTTGAAGCATCACGGTGGCGAACGCCTCCGCCCGCCGCTCATGAGCGCTGTCGTAGTGCGACCGGTTGAGAATCTGCAGCACCGGTCCCGCCTTGAGCCCGGGAAGGAGCTGTCGCACGGTTTCCTCGGTCATGGGCTGGTCGGAGGAGCCGCTGTCGGTCGGGTGCTCCTCCCACAGATGGAACAGCTCGTGGAGGCTGGCGTGCAGGCGGGTCAGCTCGTTCGCAGTGGAATCCACCACGATGAAGTCACGGTCCTTGCCCCGGGCGCAGAAACCGGACACCTGTTGAGGGAGCGGCACCTCGGTGATCGTGATCGGCTTGTTGCGCCGCACGGCCACCGCGTCGACGAGGCCCTGCATGTCCCGTACGCCGGAGAGCCCGAGATCGTGATGGACGAGACGGGTGACGGACCAGGTGGCGAAGAGGACCGCCAACTGCTCTCGGAGCGAGGTCCACGGGGAGCTGGGAGCCCGGCGACGAGTGGGCTGCGGCAGCTCTGCTTGCTGCGATGAACCATTACGGCGGAGCCACCACATGAACGGATACTCCTACGGCTGTTGCTGCGCGTGGGGCGAGGGAAAAACGGTACCGGCGCCTCCTCCGATCGGGCGTCGTGCGGGTGCGTACCCACTGAACCGGAGTGACTGTAAGGCTACAGAGGGGTACCGGGCGGGAAGTTTCTCGCGGGACGGGAGAGAGGAAGCCCCTCGCAGGCCACATGATGCTGGCTCGTACACGGCCCGTCCTCCCCATCGGGGGCTTTGAGGGCGTCCGTTGCCTGCCGAAACGCCCGGATCGCCCCGCAATCCGCTGCATGTCAATCGCATTTCGCCTCGCGAGAGTGTAGTGCAGCCCTCGCGTTTCTTCGTGATCCAAAAGTTACCCGGCGCTCCTGGGCCGGCTTGCGGAAGCCGGTGCCTCTGCAGCCCGTCCTGGCAGGTCACGGCCGCTTCTACGTCGGCAGGGCCTGGTCACAGGGGTGCGTCGGAAGAGCGGCGTACCGGCCGGCCCCGTCCGCCGTCCCCGCCGTTCCCGTTCCCTGCCGTCCCCGCCGTTTCCGCTCCCCGCCGTCACGCCGTGGCGCCTCCACCGATACCCGCGGACAATGGAAGGAGGGAACCGCGGCCGGCCGTCGGTGGGGGCGGGCAGGGTCGCGGCAGTGCTTCGGGGGTTCGCTCCGAGGGCGGTGTGATGCTCGTCGACTGGGATGCACCGATCACCATGGACGACGGGGTGCAGCTCCGCGCCGATGTGTTCCTGCCCGACGACGGCCGGACCCATCCCGTGATCATGAGTCATGGTCCGTACGCCAAGGGGCTTGCCTTCCAAGAGGGGTTCGCGCCCATGTGGCGCACCCTGGAGGCCGAACACCCGGATGCGGTCGCCGGGTCCTCGAACCGGTACCAGAACTGGGAGACCGTCGATCCGGAGAAGTGGGTGCCCGAGGGTTACGTGGTGATCCGGGTGGATTCGCGTGGCGCCGGGCGGTCACCGGGCTACCTCGACATCTTTTCGCCGCGGGAGACGCAGGATTACTACGACTGCATCGAGTGGGCGGGCGTCCAGCCCTGGAGCAACGGCAAAGTGGGGCTGCTCGGCATCTCCTACTATGCCGTCAACCAGTGGCAGGTCGCGGCGCTGCGGCCGCCGCACCTC
The DNA here is from genome assembly GCF_053611685.1 of Streptomyces sp. NPDC054786. Lineage (NCBI taxonomy): Bacteria > Bacillati > Actinomycetota > Actinomycetes > Kitasatosporales > Streptomycetaceae > Streptomyces > Streptomyces sp. NPDC054786. Next base: position 65,844 of record NZ_JBSHAW010000034.1, read on the forward strand.
GCCGCCATCTGCCCCTGGGAGGGGGCCACCGACTTCTACCGTGAACTCACCCATCACGGCGGGATCCTGCACGACTTCCTGCAGCAGTGGTATCCGGTCCAGGTCGCGTCGGTGCAGCACGGCGCGCCCCACAGCCCGTGGCACCGGATCACGGGCGTTCCGGTCACCGGCCCCGGGGTCCTGAGCGACGAGGAGCGGGCCAAGAACGCCGCCGACACGGTCGCCGCGCTGCACGACCATGCGCTGCTCGACGCGTACTACCGGGAGCGGACCGCGGACCTGTCGCGGATCACCGTCCCCGTGCTGTCCGCGGTCAACTGGGCGCACCACCTGCACACCCGGGGCGGGTTCGAGGGCTATGCGGGCGTCGCGAGCGAGCGGAAGTGGCTGGAAGTGCATGGGCTGCAGCACTGGGTGGAGTTCTACACGGACTACGGGGTCGGCCTGCAGAAGCGCTTCTTCGGGCACTTCCTCCAGGGGCAGGACACCGGCTGGGAGGACCAGCCGCCGGTCCTGCTCAATGTGCGGCGGGCCGACGGCAGCTTTGAGCAACGACCGGAAGAGGAATGGCCGTTGGCGCGGACGGAGTGGACGCGGTTCCACCTGGATCTGGCGCGCCGGGCTCTGGCGCCGGCGCCGGACCCCGCCGAGCGGAGCGCCGAGTTCGATGCGCCGGGGGACGGTCTGACGTTCTGGACCGAGCCGCTGACGGAGGATCTGGAGCTGACCGGGCCGGCGTCGGCATCGCTGCGGGTGGCCTCGTCGACGGCGGACGCCGATCTCTTCCTCACCCTCCGGGTGCAGGACCCCGGGGGCCGTGACGTCACCTTCACCAGCGCGATGGACCCGCACGGGGCGATCGGACTGGGCTGGCTGCGGGCCTCGCTCCGCAAGCTCGACCCCGCGCGCAGCGAGCCGTACCGGCCCTGGCACACCTTCGACGAGCGACAGCCGCTCACCCCCGGCGAACCGGTCGATCTGCGGATCGAGATCTGGCCGACGTCGGTGCTCATCCCGGCCGGCTACCGCCTCGGCGTATCGGTGCAGGGCCGGGACTTCGAGTTTCCGGGCGCGGGGCCGTGGCCGTCGGCGTTCGGGGTGGCGATGCGGGGCAACGGCACCTTCGTCCACACCGATGCCGAGGACCGGGGTTCGGACGTCTATGCGGGCCGCACGACGCTGGTCAGCGGCGGGCGGCATCCGTCGTTTCTGCTGCTGCCGGTCGTTCCTGAGGGGGCGGGGGCGGGGGCGGCAGGGGCCGGGTAAGGGGGCCGCACGGAGTCCGTCCGTACGGCCCCCGGGGAGCGGGGTCAGGAGGTCAGGACGACTGGGCCGTGGTGTAGAGGTTCTTGGCGTCGTCGCCGAAGTACGGGCCGAACATGGTGTCGGGCAGGAACTGGTAGCCGAAGCTGTTCACCGAGGTCTGCAGGCCGGTGCCGGTCTTCTCGTCGAACGAGGTGAACCAGGGGCCGCCGCTGGAACCGCCGGTCATGTTGCAGGACAGACCGTGGTCGGTGGAGAACAGCGGGTCCTTGAAGGTGGTGCCGCTGCAGTAGATGAGCTTGCTGCCGTCGTACGGGGCGGCCGCGGGGAAGCCGAAGGCGTACATCGCCTTGCTGTAGCCGGAGTTGAAGGACAGGCCCTGGCCGCCGACGACATCGGTGAGCTTCTTGCCGTCGAGCGGGGCGACGACCGCGGCACCGACGTCGTAGTTGATGTCCTCACTCGCCGTCCACTGAGGGGTGGAGAGCGTCTTGGCCGCCGGCCACTTGCCGTACGGGGCCTCGCCGTCGTGATAGCCGGGGACGAAGACCCAGTTGGTGTGCCAGGCGCCGCCCAGCTTCACACAGTGCCCCGCGGTGAGCACGGTGCTCTTGTTGCTGCTGGTCACCGCGTCGCCGGAGCAGGAGGCGGTGCGGCCCTGGTAGGTGAAGAACACCCGGCCGGTGGTCTTGGTGACCGCGCCGCCGCCGGTCCAGGGCCCGCCGGCCTGGGGGAGGGTTCCGGGGAGCAGCGAGGCGGGTGAGGGCACCTTCGGGAGCTGCGGGAGCGTGGGGGAGACCTTGAGCGGGGCGCTGCGCGGGACCGCGGTCGCGGGGGAGTGCTGCGCGGGTGCGGCGAGATCCAGGGGAGCGGCGGCGCGCATCCGGTCCGCGGTCCAGAAGGAGCCGGGGGCGGTCTGCGGGGTGGGGGAGCGGTGGGAGTCCTGCGGGGCGGCGGCGGCCGAGCCGGTGGGGAGCAGCAGGGCGAGGAGCGTACCGGCGGCCGTCAGGGTGCCGAGGGCGGCCCGGGACCTGCGCGCGGGGTGCGGCGCCGGTATGCCGTGAACTGCCGGTATGCCACGAACGGTTCGTCTCACGCGTAACTCCTTCTGCGGGTGCCGCACGCGACAGGGCGCGCGCGGACGCGGGGGAACGGGGCCGCGCGAGGGCGGCCCCGGCAGATGAGTGGTGCGGATCCGAGGTAAGGGTGCCATCGGAAGCGACCGGACGGCAGGGGTCGTACGAGGATTCGGCGCCCCGGGCCGGTGCGGTGGCTCAACCTCGCCCGGCGAGCGCCGCAATCCGGCCCGGCAGCCGTTTCCCTCCGCCGGGCAGCGGCCTCAACCGCGCCCGATATAGGGCATGTTGGTCGCCATCACCGTCGCGAACTGCACATTGGCCGCCAGGGGCAGCGCCGCCATGTGCACCACCGTGCGGGCCACATCCGCGGCGTCCATCACCGGCTCGACCGTCAGCTCGCCGTTCGCCTGCAGAATGCCGGTCTGCATCCGGCCGGTCATCTCGGTCGCCGCATTGCCGATGTCGATCTGGCCGCAGGCGATGCCGTACGGACGGCCGTCCAGCGAGAGCGACTTGGTCAGTCCGGTCATCGCGTGCTTGGTGGCGGTGTACGCGACGGAGTGCGGGCGCGGCGTGTGCGCGGAGACCGAGCCGTTGTTGATGATGCGTCCGCCCTGCGGCTCCTGGCTCTTCATGGCGCGGAACGCGGCCTGGGCGCAGAGGAAGGAGCCGGTGAGGTTGACGTCGACGACCGCGCGCCAGTCGTCGTAGGCCAGCTCCTCCAGCGGCGCCGCCCGGCCGAACGTGCCCGCGTTGTTGAAGAGCAGATCGACCCGGCCGAAGCGTTCGCGGACGGTGGCGAAGAGGGCGTCCACCTCGTCGGGGCGGGTGACATCGGTCGGCACCGTCATGATCGCGGGGCCGTCGGCGCCCAGCGGGCCCGCCAGGCGGGAGGTCTCGGCCAGGGCTTCGGCGCGCCGCCCGGCCAGTACCACCGTCCAGTGGGCGGCGACCAGCGCATGGGCCACCGCCCGCCCGATGCCGGAGCCGGCGCCGGTGACCACGGCGACCTTCCGGGGCGCCGCTCCGCCCTGCCGTACCTCCTGCGGCGCCGGTGCCGTCTGTGTGCTCTGCCCGCCCCGTGAGGTGGGGGCCGGCAGCGTGGGCCGGTTCGCGGTCGCCGTGCCGCCCACCTGCCCGGCCCGTGCCATCGGCGTCGTCGTCCGCGCGGCCGGTGCCGGCTCTGTGTTCTCTGCCATGGCGGCAGCGTAAACGGCGTACGGGGGGCGGACGGGCCGCAGCCGCCGCGACTCAGCCCGCGGTGTGGAAGCGCTGCAGGACCGCGGCCTTCGTGGCGGCGAACTCCTCCTCGGTGAGGATGCCGTCGCGGCGCAGTTCGCCCAGTTCGCGCAGCCGGCGCAGCAGGGCGTCATGGTCGTCGGCGCGGGCGGCGCCGGGGGCCGTCGGGGCGGCCGGGGCGGGCGTCGCGGCCGGAAGCCGGGCCGGGGCGCTCACCGGCAGGGCCTTGTCCGGGCCGGCCGACGGATGCGGCATCCGGGCCGCGACCGCGGCCGCCAGCAGCGCCGTCGTGCCGCTCTCCTTCTTGAAGCCCCACAGCTCGATGGCGTTGGGGTCGTGCTCCGGCGCGATCCGCTCGCCCGCCCCGCGCGTCCGGAAGCGGAGGTAGCCGGACTCCAGCCCGGCGGCGGCCCGCCACTCCACCGCTTCCAGGCCGGCCAGCACAAAGTCCCTTGGGCCCCAGTGACGCTTGGTCTCACTGGTGTTCCAGCGCCATTCGAGATGCACCCGCTCCCCGTCGAAGGAGGCGATGCCGTCCACCCCGGCGGCCGACAGCGGTACGGCCGGGCCGGGCAGCAGATAGCGGTCGGTGGGACCGTCCGGTATCTGCTCCAGCATCAGGGCCTGCCGCACCGCGTCCACGAAGTACTCGGCGACATCGGCCCGCGTGGCGTCCACGGCCACCTGATACGGGTTCGCCTCGTCCGGCAGGCTGCCGCCGGTGACCTGGAGCAGCGGATCCGCGCCGTCCCGCAGCCGCAGTCGCAGCCGGCCGCCCTTGCGGGCCGGTTCGTAGGCGATCCCGGCCATCGCCACCAGCGGCACGGTGAACTCACCGAGATCCTGGCGGAGTTTGTGGACCCCGCGCTCGTGCCCCGGCACGATGCGCACGGCCTCGCCGTCGAAGGTCCAGGTGCCGTCGCGCACCATCAGTTCAGCCATGCCCCGAATCTTACGGAGGCACGTCGGGTGCCGTGATTGTCCGGCGGCGTCCGTTGCGGGCCCAGTCATCATCCGACGGCCATGCATGAGTCGTACACGGGACAGCGTCGCGCCGTCCCGCGGCCCTCCAATCACTGGGGACAACCGCCGTCAGGGGAGGGCCAGATGACTCACCACGCACCGCACGAGCAGGAGATCCGGGCCGCTGCCGCGCACTTCGGCCGCCGCCGCTTTCTCACCGCCACCGGGGCCGCCGCCGCCCTCGCCTTCACGACGAACCTCCCGGGCACGGGCGCCGCTCACGCCGCCGAGGCCGATGCGCGCAAGATCACCGAGAACCCCTTCACCCTCGGCGTCGCCTCCGGAGACCCGCAGCCCGGCTCCGTCGTGCTGTGGACCCGGCTCGCACCGCGCCCGTACGAGCCGAGTGGGGGAGGCATGCCGAACGCCAGAGTCACCGTCCGCTGGGAAGTCGCCTACGACGAGCACTTCAAGCGGCTGGCCGGCCAGGGCCGTGCCGACGCGCACCCGGAGTTCAACCACTCCGTGCACATCGAGCCCACCGGTCTCGCACCCGACCGCGTCTACTACTACCGCTTCCGCGCCGGCAGCTGGGTCAGCCCGGTCGGCCGCACCCGCACCGCGCCCGCCCGCGCTGCCCGGATCTCCGCCCTGAAGCTCGCCGCGGTCTCCTGCCAGGCGTACCACGACGGCTACTTCACGGCCTACCGGCACCTGGCCGAGGAGGACCTCGACGTCGTCTTCCACCTCGGCGACTACCTCTACGAGTACCCGGTCAGCGCGGTCGGCGGCGTCCGCAACTACACCGACCGCAAGCTGCCCGCGCACTTCAACCACGAGACGGTCACGCTGGAGGACTACCGGCTGCGCTACGCCCTCTACAAGTCCGACCCTGACCTGCAGGCCGCCCACGCCGCGCACCCCTTCATCGTCACCTGGGACGACCACGAGGTGGAGAACAACTACGCCTCCGACATCAGCGAGGACAACCTCCCGCCCGCCGAATTCCTCGTCCGCCGGGCCGCCGCCTACCGCGCGTACTGGGAGAACCAGCCGCTGCGCCGCCCGCAGCGCCCCAACGGCGCCGACGCCCGGCTCTACCGCCGCGTCCAGTACGGGCAGCTCGCCCAGTTCGACATCCTCGACATCCGCCAGTACCGCTCCGACCAGGCCTACGGCGACGGCTGGCACGCCCCGGGCCCGGAGTCTCTCGACCCCGGGCGCACCCTGACCGGCGCCGCCCAGGAGCGCTGGCTGATCGACGGCTGGCGGCAGTCCGCCGCGCGCTGGAACGTCCTGCCGCAGCAGGTCACCTTCTCCGAGCGGCGCGACGCCACCGGCGCCGGCCACCGGCTGAGCATGGACGCCTGGGACGGCTATGCGGCCTCCCGTGACCGGGTCCTGGCCGGCGCGGAGTCGGCGGGCGTGGACAACCTCGTCGTCCTCACCGGCGATGTGCACGTCCACTACGCCATGGACGTCAAGAAGGACTTCAAGGACCCCGGTTCGCGCACCGCGGGGGTGGAGTTCGTCACCACCTCGATCGCCAGCGGCAAGGACGGCGCGGACAAGCCCGCCAACTGGGCCACGTTCATGGCCGCCAACCCGCACATGAAGTTCTACAACGGCCGGCGCGGCTATGTCACCGTCACCCTCGACCACGACACCGCCCGCGGCGACTACCGCACGGTGTCCGCCGTCACCACCCCCGGGGCGCCGGTCCACACCGCCGCCTCCTTCGTCTCCGAGGCGGGCGATCCGGGGCTCAAGCCCGCCTGACCCGGGACGTCCGTCCTAGGACCTCAGTACCTCCGTCCTCCGCCCAAGGGACCGGTCCGGAAGCGGCCGGGAGCCGTCCCGTGCATGACACCATGGTGCAGCCCTCGATGACCCATGGAGACACGATGACGGAGTCCGGCGCGGCCGATCCCCAGGACCTTCCCGCAATAGCCGAGCGGGACGCGGCAGCAGCACCGGTTGCACCGGCTGCACGGACTGCGTCCCGCCGCACCAGCCTCCTGGTCACCCTCGTCCTCGGCGGCCTCACGGCGGTCCCGCCGCTCTCCATGGACATGTATCTGCCGGCCCTGCCGCAGGTCACCGCCGCCCTGCACAGCCCGGCCGCCACCGTCCAGCTCACCCTCACCACCTGCCTGGCGGGCATGGCGCTGGGCCAGATGATCGTCGGCCCGATGAGCGACAAGTGGGGGCGCCGCCGCCCGCTGCTGGCCGGCATGGTGATCTACGTCCTGGCGACCGCCCTGTGCGCGCTCGCCCCCACCGCCGAACTCCTCATCGCCTGCCGCCTGTTGCAGGGCCTGGCGGGGGCGTCCGGCATCGTCATCGCGCGGGCGGTGGTCCGCGATCTGTACGACGGCGTGGCGATGGCCCGGTTCTTCTCCACCCTGATGCTGATCTCCGGAGTGGCACCGGTCGTCGCCCCGCTCATCGGCGGCCAGATCCTCCAGATCACCGACTGGCGCGGCGTGTTCGTCGTCCTCACCGTCGTCGGGGTGGCGCTCACCCTCCTGGTGTGGCGCAGGCTCGACGAGACCCTGGCGCCCGGGCGCCGGCACTCCGGCGGCCTCGGCCAGACCCTGCGCACCATGCGGGATCTGCTCGCCGACCGGGCCTTCTCCGGCTACCTCCTCGTCGGCGCCTTCGCCTTCGCCGCCCTCTTCGCCTACATCTCCGCCTCGCCGTTCGTGGTCCAGGAGATCTACGGCGCCTCCCCGCAGACCTTCAGCCTGCTCTTCGGCATCAACTCCGTCGGCCTGGTGCTCGTCGGCCAGTTCAACGGCAAGGTCCTGGTCGGCCGGGTCGGGCTCGACAAGGTGCTGGGCACCGGGCTGGCCGTGGTCGCGCTCGCCGGGGCCGGTCTGCTCGTGATGTCCTCGGGCGTCTTCGGCCGCGTCGGGCTGGTCCCGGTGGCCGCCGGTCTCTTCGTCCTCATGGCGGCGATGGGCCTGGTCATGCCGAGCACCAACACCCTGGCGCTGCTGCGCACCCCGCATGCGGCCGGCTCCGCCTCCGCGCTGCTGGGCACCTCCACCTTCCTGCTCGGCTCGGTGGCCTCCCCGCTGGTCGGCATCGCGGGCGAGCGGACGGCCCTGCCGATGGCCCTCGTACAGCTCTCCTGCGCCATATTGGCGCTCGTGAGCTTCCTGGGAATGTGCCGCCCGTGGCAGCGTAGGGGGGAGAGCAACGGGAGCACGGCCGGCGAGAGGACCAGGCTCTGAACGCACCGAGACTCACCTATGGCACGCCGGCCCGGGCGGGACTGGACCCCGCCTGTATGGAGCGGCTGGTCCGCGGCGTGCGGGCGCTGCCCGAGGGCCGTCCGCCCTGGGCACCCGGAGCCGTCGTGCTGGCCGGCCGCGGCCCCGTCGTCGCCGCCGAGGCCGCCGCGGGCTGGGCGCTGCGCTACCGGTCCTACGACCCCGAGCGGGACCGCGGCGTCGATCTGCCCCGCGATCAGTGGGAGCCGATGCGGGTCGGCACGGTCTTCGACCTCGCCTCGCTCAGCAAGCTCTTCACCGCCATCGCCGCGGTCCAGCAGATCGAACGCGGCCGTCTGGCCCTCGACGACGAGGTCCGCGCCGATCTGTCGGCCTTCGCCCCCGGCATCACCGTACGGCAGCTCCTCACCCACACCTCCGGGCTCGCCCCCGAGCTGCCGTTCCACGACCACCGGGACCGCGGCGACCAACTGGCACTCCTGTGGGCGGAGGCGGCGGCCCCGAGCGGCCGCCCCGGCGCCGGGCACCGCTACTCCGACCTCAACCTCATCGCCCTCCAGCTGATCCTGGAGCGGCGCACCGGGCAGCGGCTGGACGCCCTGATCCGCGAGGGCATCACCGGCCCGCTGGGCATGTCCAGCACCTCCTACGGCCCGCTGGCGCCGCAGGGCGTGGCGGCGACCGAGGACGAGCGGCGGCCCTGGGCCAAGGCGGACCGCGGCATGGTCCGCGGCGAGGTGCACGACGAGAACGCCTGGGCGCTGGGCGGGGTGGCCGGCCATGCGGGTCTCTTCTCCACCGCCCAGGACCTGGCCGTGCTGTGCCGGATGCTGCTCAACGGCGGCGCATACGGCTCCGTGCGGGTCCTCGGTGCCGGCGCGGTCGCCGCGCTGCTCGATCCGCCCGGCCTCGGCTTCGGCGTCGACCAGCCGTACTTCATGGGGGAGTTGGCGGGCCGCGGCGCGGCCGGGCACACCGGCTTCACCGGCACCAGCCTGGTCCTCGACCGTGCCACCGACACCTTCCTCGTCCTGCTCGCCAACACCGTCCACCCCCGGCGCCGCAACGGCGGCAGCGCCCCGCGCGCGGCGGCCGCCACCCGGCTGGCCCGCGCGGTGTCCCGTGCCACCTGAGCAGGCAGGGCACCCCGTGGGGCCCCGTAGAATTTCTCCCATGCACGAGGAACTGCGCGCCGCGCTGGCGGGCCTGCTCGACGGTCTGCCGCCCAAACAGGCCGCGCAGGCCGTCGAGCGGCTGATCGCCAACTACCGGGGCCGTACGCCCACCGACGCGCCGGTGCTGCGGGACCGCGCCGATGTCGCGGCGTACGCCGCCTACCGGATGCCCGCGACCTTCGAGGCGGTACGGGCCGCGCTGGCGGCGTTCGCCGCGCGGGTCCCGGACTGGTCCCCGGCCACCCATGTGGACATCGGCGGCGGCACCGGCGCCGCCATCTGGGCCACCGCGGCCACCTGGGAAGGCCACCGCAGCACGGTCCTGGACTGGGCACAGCCCGCCCTCGATCTCGGCCGGGAACTGGCCGCCAAGACCCTGCCCGACACGGAATGGCGGCGGCAGACCATCGGCGAGGGCTTGTCGGTCCCGGCCGGCACGGACCTGGTCACCGTCTCCTACGTCCTGGGCGAACTCCGCCCCGAGGACCGCCGCGCCGTCGTCGCCGCAGCGGCCGCAGCGGCGACGGCCGTCGTCCTGGTCGAACCCGGCACCCCCGAGGGCTACCTCCGCATCCGCGAGGCCCGCACCCAGCTCACCGAAGCCGGTCTGCGCATCGTCGCACCCTGTCCGCACAGCGACACCTGCCCCATCGTCCCGCTTGTCCAGAGGCTGGGTGCGCCCCCATCGGTAGCTGGGGGAGACTGGTGCCACTTCGCCGCCCGGGTCAACCGCTCCTCCCTCCACCGTCAGGTCAAGGGGGGCTCCCTCCCGTACGAGGACGAAAAGTTCAGCTACGTCGCCGCGACCACCCTCGACGCCGCCCCGGCCCCCGCCCGCATCATCCGTAAGCCCCAACTCCGCAAGGGCCAGGTCCTCCTGGACCTGTGCACGGCACAGGACGGCCTGCAGCGCACCACGGTGACCAAGCGGCACGGCACCCACTACCGCGCGGCCCGCGACGCCACCTGGGGCGACGACTGGTCCTGACCTCGCCCCCGCGCTGGTCCTGACTTCAGCCCCGCCGCCCCGGACCGTGCGCCGTTCGAGGGGGCTCACTCCTCCCGCGCCCGCTCCTGGAACTTGCGCAGCAGCTCACGGCGTCGGTCCTGGTCGGACCGTCCCCGGCCGCCGCGGTCCGCGCCACCGCCGCCGCGCAGCGCGCCGCGCGAGAGCTTGGCGCGGGTGCCGCCGACTCCGAGCATCCCGCCCGCATTGCCCTTGCTCATGGGAATCCCCTTTCTCCTCAACAGGCGAGACGAAGCGTCTCGCTGGGGGTTCACTATGCGTGAGACGCCCCGTCTCGTCAAGACGATACGTCTCGCCTCCCTCTCGCTAGACTCCGCGTATGGCCGACAAAGCAGCCCCCGACTCCTCCCGTCGCAGCGAACGCTCCCGCCGGGCGATCTTCGATGCCGCCCTCTCCCTCGTCGGCGAGGTCGGCTACGACAAGCTCACGATCGAAGGCATCGCCTCCCGGGCCGGGGTCGGCAAGCAGACGATCTACCGCTGGTGGCCCTCCAAGGCCGCCGTTCTGCTGGACGCGTTCACCGCCGACACGGACGAGGACTACGCGGCGGGCCTCCCGGACACCGGAGACCTGGCCGCGGACCTGAAGTTCGTGCTGCGGGCCACCGCCGATGAATTCAACGACCAGGTCTTCCAGGCGCCCTACCGCGCCCTCGCGGCGGCCGGCGCGAACGACGAGGAGCTCTCCCGCACCTTCGTCGCCCGGCTGCTGGAGCCCGGCATCCGCGTCTACGTCGAGCGGTTGCGGGCGGCCCAGGAGGCGGGCGAGGTGGCCGACGACATCGATGTGCGGATCGCCGCCGAGATGGTGCTGAGTCCCTTCTCACAGCGCTGGCTGATGCGTACCGGCGAATTGACCTACGACTATGTCGACACCCTTGTCGACCAGGCGCTGCGCGGTCTGCGGCCACGCGGCTGAGCGCACCGGGCGGCCGGGCGCCGACGGCGGCATCCTGTCGTCGATGACCTGAATTGCCGGTATTGGTCTGCCCTTCGTTCACCCCGGATCTCCACACCGGTCACCCGAGGCGCAGGATGGTGGCAGCATTGATCCCAGACCACCGCTCGAAGTGAGGGGATAGATGGAACGCAAGAGCAGGTTCTCCCAGTGGCTGCGCCGGCCGAAGAGCGGATCGGACGGCGGCGATACGGACACGGGATCAGCGGCTGCGCGCAGCCGCGAGGACCTGCTGCTGGCGGCGGTCGACGCGGGCTTCCCCGTGGCGCCTGCGGCGCACCCTTCCGGCTACGGCTGTTCCTGTGAGCGCATCGGCTGTCCCACCCCCGGCCGGCATCCCGTCTCCTTCGGCTGGCAGACCGTCGCCACCACCGACCGCGACAAGGTCGCCGCCTGGGTCCGCACCCTCCCGCAGGCCAACTTCATCACTGCCACCGGCATCACCCACGACGTGCTGGACGTCCCCGTCGAGGCGGGCCGCAGCGCCCTGGGGCGGCTGGACGCGGCGGGCATCGACGTCGGACCGATCACCCTCAGCGGCGCCGGCTTCGACGGCCGGATGCTCTTCTTCACCGCCACCCGCGGCACCCCGGACGACGAGGACGAGTGGTGGCCCTGCGAGCTGGACTGCCACCCCGAGACCCTGGACGAGCACCCGGGGCTGCGCTGGCACTGCCGCGGCAGCTATGCGCTGCTGCCGCCCTCGCGGCTGCCCGGCGAGCAGCCCGCGGTGACCTGGCTGCGCGGGCCCGAGCTGCCCCTGCCCGACCCGCTGACGCTGCTGGAGTCGCTCACCGACGCCTGCGCGGAGTTCAACGACCGCGAGCCGCACCACCACGAGGCCGCGGCCTGGCCGATCGGCCGCTGAGCGGGCCCGGACACCCTGCCCGGACACCCTCCGCTCACCCCCCGCGCACGCCGAAAGGCCGCCGGGTTCACCCCGACGGCCCTTGTGCGTACGAGCGGTTTCCGGCCGGCTACATCGGCTTCACCGCGGTCTTCGCCTCGATCCGGTCGAGGACCGTGACCTTCCCCCCGGAACTCTTGGCGGGCACCTTGACCGTCTGGCCAGAGACGGTGGTGAAGAGCATCCGGTTGGTCTTCTTCGGCGGCCCCTCCAGGAGGCCCTTCAGCCTCCCGACCGAGATCGACGCCCCGGCGAACAGCGTCTGCTGCTGGTGGTAGACGGTCGAGAAGAACACCAGCGCACCGCCGTCCTTCGTCCGCAGCGCCACCGGCGGGTAGTCCGCTGCCGAGTCCTCCCACATGATGCGCTGGCCGGGCCGGCTGGCGTCCTTGGCCCGCCGGGCCCGCCAGCCGTCGGTCTGCGGCCCCGGGGCGAAGGCGCTGCCCTTGCCGGTGTTGAGGTAGTCCGCGTAGGTACGGCTGAGCTTGCCCGGATCGACCGTGACACCGGACTGCGCGTCGGCGGGCACCGCCTCCGCGTAGCCGTTCCCGTCCGTCTTCAGCTCCGGCGCCTTGTTGTTCGCGAACGTCGCCAGATACACCGCACGCCACTGCTCATCGATGCCGTTGCGGCTGAACACCAGGAACCAGCGGGTGTTCCGGCCACGGGCGTTCTTCCGGTTGCTGGCCGCGTCCGCGATGAAGTACTTCGGCCAGCCCGCCTGCTTGGGCACGGTGAAGTGCGGATCGGTGAGGGCCAGGGCGTCGAAGCCCGGATTGCCCTGCGGCCGGAGGGCGTGTGCCGCCTTTATCCCGGCCTGGTCGATGGCGAGCAGCGCGCCCCCCTCGAAGGAGGGGTTCAGCGCCGGATCGAGCCGGCGGTTGGCCTTGTTGAAGCTCTCGGTGAAGTGCGTGAGAGCCTTGCCGCCCTCAGCCTTCGAGACCGCCGGCAGTATCTCCCTCTCGCCGTGCACCGTCATGCACCCGCTCAGTATCACCAGCGCCGCTGTCGTCGACGTCAGTGTTGCGGGCACCCGGAACGGCGACCTGCGTGTCATGGGGCTCGGGCTCCTTCGGGGCGACCGGGGCGGACTGGGCGGCCGCCGGGGTGGCACGATTCGGCGCAACCCTACCGGGGGCGACGAAGAACGTGAGCGTGGGGATGAGATACAGAGCCCACACCGTGACCTGAAGGACGGTCGGGTCCGGCTGGAAGTTGAAAATGCCCTTCAGCAGCGTGCCGTACCAGCTGTCGACCGGGATCTGTGCACTGATGTCGAACGCCTGCGTGCTCAGCCCCGGCAGGAGGGCCGCCTCCTGCAGATCGTGGAAGCCGTACGCCAGCACGCCCGCCGCGACCACCACCAGCATGCCGCCGGTCCAGGTGAAGAACTTCGCCAGGTTGATGCGCACCGCACCGCGGTAGAACAGCCAGCCCAGCAGCACGGCCGTCAGCAGGCCCAGCAGCGCCCCGACCAGCGGTCGTACACCGTCGTCGGCGGACTGCGCGGCGGTCCAGATGAACAGCGCGGTCTCCAGGCCCTCGCGGCCCACCGACAGGAACGCGGTGACCACCAGCGCCACGGTGCCCATCTGCAGCGCCGCGTCCAGCTTGCCGTGCAGCTCCTTCTTCAGATGCCGTGCGGTGCGCCGCATCCAGAAGACCATCCATGTCACCAGGCCGACCGCAATGATCGACAGCGACCCGCCCAGCGCCTCCTGGGCCTTGAACGTCAGGGTCTGCGACCCGAATTGCAGCGCCGCACCGAACGCGAACGACAGCACCACGGCGAAGGTGATCCCGAGCCAGACCGGGCGCAGCGCCTCCCGCCGTCCGGTCTTGACCAGATAGGCGATGAGAATGCAGACGACGAGGCTGGCTTCCAGACCCTCGCGCAGACCGATCAGGTAGTTGCCGAACACGTCGGTTTTGTCCCTTCCTTCATGAAGTCGACGCTCTTCTTTCCGGCGTCGACGGTGTCAGGCGAACAGCGCACGGCCCCACCAGTCGTCCGCGTTCCGGACGCCCGGCGGCACCGCGAAGACCGCTGAACCCACGTGCTGGATGTACTCGTTGAGCGCGTCGTCGGCCGCCAGCCGCTTCTGGAGCGGGACGAAGCCCTGGCGTACGTCCCGCTGGTAGGCGAGGAAGAACAGCCCCGCGTCCAGCCGCCCCAGGCCGTCCGTACCGTCGGTGAAGGAGTAGCCGCGGCGCAGGATGCGTATCCCGCCGTTGGAGTCCGGGTGGGCGAGGCGGACATGGGCGGTCGGCAGCATCGACTTCAGATGCGGGGTGTCCCGCTCGTGCTTCCTGCCGACCGGCGCGCCCTCGCCCTTGTCCCGGCCGAAGATGTCCTCCTGCTCCGTGAGCGAGGTGCGGTCCCAGGGCTCGATGTGCATCCGGATCCGGCGCGCGACGAGATAGGAGCCGCCGGCCATCCAGCTCTCCTTGCCCTTCGCCGCGCCGTCCGCGACCCAGACGTGCCGGTCGAGCGCGGCGGTGTCGGTGCCGGCCAGGTTGTGGGTGCCGTCCTTGAAGCCGAACATGTTGCGCGGGGTCTGCGCGTCCGGTGTCGTCGAGGACGTCTTGCCGAAGCCCAGCTGCGACCAGCGGATCGCGACCTTGCCGAAGCCGATCCGGGCCAGGTTGCGGATCGCGTGCACCGCCACCTGCGGGTCGTCCGCACAGGCCTGGACACACAGATCGCCGCCGCTGCGCGCCTTGTCGAGGTTGTCGCCGGGGAACTGCGGCAGATCGATCAGCGCTTCGGGCCGCCTGTCCTTGATGCCGAACCGGTCCTTGCCGTCCTTCTCGAACAGCGACGGCCCGATGCCGAAGGTGAGGCTGAGACGGGACGGCGGCAGGCCGAGCGCCTCGCCGGTGTCGTCCGGCGGCGCCTCCGCCGGCCCGCCGACCGCGCCGTCGCCGACCGCGTCCCCGGCCGTCATCCGCGCCGCGGCCTTCGTCCACTCCTTGAGCAGCGCGATCAGCTCGTCGCGGTCGCCGGTGGTGACATCGAAGGAGGCGAAGTGCAGCCGGTCCTGGACGGCGGTGGCGATGCCCGCCTGGTGCTTGCCGTGGAAGGTGACCGCGGAGCGCGAGGTCGCGTCCGCGCCGGCCGGCTGGGCGTCGCCGCCGGTGCGCAGCGCCGCCGCCGTACCGCCGGCCGCGACCGCGCCCAGCGCCAGGCCCGCACCTCCCCAGCCGAGCAGCGAACGGCGGGACGGGGCGCGTCCGTCGGCGGTCTGTGCGGCCCGGTTTTCCTCGGTGGTCGTGCCGTCGTCCTGCGTCATTGTGATCCTTTGCCTGGCGGCGGACTACTTGGTCGTGGCCACGGCGGCGGCCAGCTTGGACAGCGGCTCCGCCAGCGCGTTGACGCCGTCGGAGAGCTTCTTGCGCTCGCTCTTGCCGACCGTGTCGTAGGAGGCGAAGCCGTCGGCGGACTTGCTGTCGCGGTGCTTGTCGAGCAGCGTGCCGATCGCCTTGAACTGCTTGTCCAGCTCCTTGGCGAGCGTCGCGTCGTGCTGGGCGACGACCGGCTTCAGCAGCTCGTACGCCTTCTCGGCACCCTCGACATTGGCCTGGAAGTCGACCAGGTCGGTGTGGCTGTAGCGCTCTTCCTCACCGGTGACCTTGCCGGTGGCCACCTCGTCGAGCAGTTCCTTGGCGCCGTTGGCCATGCTGGTCGGGGTGATCTCGGCCTTGCCGACCCGCTTCTGCCAGTCCTTCAGATCGGTGATGAGCCGGTCGGCGAGCTTCTTGTCGTCCCCGGAGATCTTCTTCTCCTCCCACAGGGACTTCTCCAGCTTGTGCCAGCCGGTCCACTTCTGGTCCTTCTCCAGGCCGTCGGCGCGCACATCGACCTTGGGGTCGATGTCACCGAACGACTCGGCGACCGGCTCGGTGCGCTCCCAGCCCACCCGGGAGAGGGCGTAGATCTTCTTGGCGGCCCCGACATCGCCGCTCTTGACGGCGTCGGCGAACTTCTGTGCCTCGGGGAGCGTCCGGTCGGCCTGCTCCTGGACGTACTTGCGGTACGCGGCGACCGCGGCATCCAGCTTGGGGTCGCGCTGGGCGCTCGCGCCCTTGCCGCCGGCGGTCACCTTCTGGCGGATGCCGTTGCCCTTCATGCCGGGCTTGCAGGCCACCTCGTACGAACCGGCCTTGATCTCCGCGGTGATCTCCGCGTGGGTGCCGGGGCCGATGTTCTCCCGTTCGGTCACGATCCGGTCGCCGGGCGCGTAGACGTACACCTCGGTGACCTTGGAGCCCTTGTTCTGCACCGCGAACCGGACATGTCCGGCAGGGAATTCCTTGGCGGAGAGCTCACAGCTGGAGTCGGTCGCGGTCACCTCGATGGCACCCTTGCCGCCGTCTCCTTTGCCGTCGTTCTTCGCGGCGCAGCCGGCGACGGCGGTGACGGCCGTGGCCGCCGCGAGGGCGACGACGACGGAGGAGCGATGGGCTCGCATACGGGGCTCCAGGCGGGCTCGGTTGTACGGAATCGACGTACAGGAACGATAGACAGTCACTGCGGTCGCCACTAAGGCGGGCCTAACTTATCTGAGGCTTACCTAGTTTTGCCCGCCCCGTCCAGTGATCCCGCTCTCATGAACAACGGCTCGATCACGGATTGACGCGTGCCCGGTCACGGAAGCGTCATGTATCGGTCAAAGTAAGGGTCGTGTGGTGCGACGGCTCATGACCAGCGGAAAGGTGGTCTGCGGGTGGCAAGTCACCTTTACCGGCCACCGGGGGGTCCACGGCGGCCCGGCCCGGCCCGGCCGCACCCCGTATCCGTCGTCCGTCGCCCGGTCCTGCGATTCACTGTCCGGATGACCGAACTTGATGTGCTCCGGGTGTTCTGCGGACCGGACGGGGCCGGCGGCAATGTGCTGGGCGTCATCCGCGACGGGGCAGCCGTCCCCGATGCCGAGCGGACCGCGCTCGCGGCCGAACTCGGCTTCAGCGAAACCGTGTTCCTCGACGACGCCACCCGCGGCACCGCCGACATCCACACCCCGAGCGTCCGGCTCCCGTTCGCCGGTTACCCGTTGGTCGGTCTGGCCTGGCTGCTGCGGAGCCTGGGGCGGCCGCCGCGCACCCTGCGCCCGCCGGCCGGTGAGGTCGCGGTCCGCTTCGAGGGGGACATGGTCTGGGTGCACGGCCGCCCGGAGTGGGTGACCGCCCGTACGACCCGGCGGTACGCCTCGGCGGCCGAGGTCGACGCGCTGCCCGCGCCCCCGCCGGGGGAGGGCTGGCTCTACGCCTGGGCCTGGCAGGACGAGGCCGCGGGCACGGTCCGGGCGCGGGCCTTCCCGCGGCGCGGCGACGCCGTCGTGGAGGACGAGGCGACCGGCGCCGCCGCCCTGCTGCTGTCCCACGAGCTGGGACGCCCGCTCGACATCCGGCAGGGTGCCGGCTCCCGGATCCTCACCCGTACGTATCCGGACGGCACCGTCGCCATCGGCGGACGGGTGTGCCCCGACGCGCCGTAGCGCCCCGATGCGCCGTAGCGCTCCGACGGGCGGGAGGCGGGGCGTGCGGAGCCGGGTGCGGGGCGGTCAACGGCAGGGCGGGGGCACCGCCTCCTACGCGCTCAGCGGGAACTGCTCGCCCAGCTCCTGGAAGACCGCGCTGTTCAGCCGGAACGCGCGCTTGCACTCGTCGACCACCCGCTGCTTTTCCAGGTCGTCCACCGGCAGGGCGTCCAGGAGTGCCCGGTATTCACGCTTGAAGGCGGCCGGGTTGGCGATGTCCTCGAAGACGTAGAACCGCACCCCGTCGCCCTTGCGGGCGAAGCCCCAGGTCTTCTCGGCGGTGCCGCGGATGATCTGGCCGCCCGAGAGGTCGCCGAGGTAGCGGGTGTAGTGGTGGGCGACGAAGCCGGCCGGCCAGTCGCGGGCGCAGGCCGCCACCCGGTCGGCATAGGCGGCGGTGGCCGTGAGCGGTTCCAGGCCGGTGCGCCAGGACGGGCCGCCGAGGTGGGCGAGGTCGCGCTCCAGCGCGGGGGTGCGGGCCAGCTCGGGGCGGATGAAGGGGCCCGCGACCGGGTCGGTGGACAGTGGCGCGGAGGCGTCCTCCAGCGCGCGGTAGACGAACCACAGCTGCTCGGTGTAGCGCCGGTAGGCCGGGACGCCGAGCCTGCCCCCGAGGAGGTCGCTCATGAAGGAGGAGTTCTCGGCCTCCGTGTGCTGCTCGTGGGACGCGGTGCGGATGACCGCGGAAAAGGGAGCGGACGCAGTGGACGGGGTCGGGCTGGACGCTTCCAAGGCGGACCTCCGGGGACCGAGGGGAGCGGACGGGAACAGGCCGGCTCCGCCGAGCCGCCGACGCTGGGTTCACCTAACTACTTAGGCTTACCTAAGTCAACCCGTTCCCGACGTCCTGTCGGTAACGAGCCTACGCCTGTTCCCGACGCCCTGTCGGTAAAAGTGCCCCGCTTCCGTCAGGGCAGCGTGAGGATCTCGGCCCCGGTCTCCGTGACCACCAGCGTGTGCTCGAACTGCGCGGTCCGCTTACGGTCCTTGGTCACCACCGTCCAGCCGTCGTCCCACATGTCGTAGTCGTGCGACCCCAGCGTCAGCATCGGCTCGATCGTGAAGGTCATGCCGGGCTTGATGTCGGTGGTGTGGTGAGGGCTGTCGTAGTGCGGGACGATCAGGCCGGAGTGGAAGGAGGAGTTGATGCCGTGACCGGTGAAGTCACGGACCACTCCGTAGCCGAAGCGCTTGGCGTACGACTCGATGACCCGGCCGATGATGTTGATCTGCCGGCCCGGCTTGACGGCCTTGATGGCGCGGTGGAGCGCCTCACGGGTGCGCTCGACGAGCAGCGTGGACTCCTCGTCCACCTCGCCGCACAGATAGGTGGCGTTGTTGTCGCCGTGCACACCGTTGATGTACGCGGTGACGTCCAGGTTCACGATGTCGCCGTCCTTGAGGACGGTCGAGTCCGGGATGCCGTGACAGATGACCTCGTTGAGCGAGGAGCACAGGGACTTGGGGAAGCTGCGGTAGCCGAGCGTGGACGGGTAGGCGCCGTGGTCGCACATGAACTCATGGGCGACCCGGTCCAGTTCGTCCGTCGTCACACCGGGCGCGATCAGCTTGGCGGCCTCCTCCATCGCCTGCGCGGCGATCCGGCCGGCGATCCGCATCCGCTCGATCGTTTCGGCGTCCTGCACCTCGGGCCCCGTATACGGGGTGGGTGCGTCCTTCCCGACGTACTCGGGGCGCGCGATCGAAGCGGGGACGGGGCGGGTGGGGGAGATCTTCCCCGGGACAAGAAGCGACTGGCCAGACATGCCAGCGAGTGTATCCGCGGGCCGTCGGGCAGGATGGTGGCACAGAGTATCCACAGGAGGCGGCAATGGCGCTGTTCAAGAGGCGTACGGTCGGCAAGCCCGGTGAGTGGTTCTACTGCCTCGAACACCAGAAGGTCGAGGAGGGGCCCCAGTGCCGCGCCGCCGACCGCTTGGGTCCGTACGGCACCCGCGAGGAGGCCGCGCACGCCATGGAGATCGCCCGAGAGCGGAATCTGGAGTGGGAGACCGACCCGAAGTGGCACGACGACCCGGAGCAGGGGAAGAGCGCCGGGGAGGACTAGGCCCCTTCTTTCGGCCCGGGGCGCGGCTTTCGGTGCACCCCGGGCCGGGGCGGCCCCCGCGGTGCCGCGCCGCGGCCCCGCCTCAGGCCGGTGCCGGGTCCGCGTCCGGGGTCCGGGAGCCGGGGCCGGCCCCGTCGCCGCCCCGCTCACCGTCCTCGTCATGGGCCCCGGCAGCGGCGGCCCGGCGCTCCCGCAGCCGTCGGCCGTGCTCATCCGTCCTGGCGTCGTACGCCATCAGCTTCGGCAGCCCGAGCGCCAGCAGCCCGACCCCGGCGAAGCACAGCAGGCCGCCCACCGACACCGACGCCCGTACGCTCGTCAGCGCCGCCATGCCGCCGATCCGGACCTGGCCCAGCTGCGGACCCGCCGAGTACGACAGCAGCTCGATGCCGGCCAGCCGCCCGCGCAGCTCGTCGGGAATGGTCTGATTCCACATCGCCGAACGGAAGATGCCGCTGATCATGTCGCACGAGCCGGCCAGGGTCAGCAGGAGCAGCACCAGCCAGACGTGCCGCAGCTGTCCGGCGGCCGCCACCGCCAGCCCCCAGCCGGCGGCGGCCAGCGCGATCGCGCGGCCCTGGCGGTGGATCCGTGCGGTCCAGCCGCTGGTCAGGCTCACCAGGAAGGACCCGGCGGGCAGCGCCGCGTACATCAGCCCCAGCGCCCAGGGGGCGTCGAGGTCATCGGCGAGGAACGGGAAGATCGCCAGCGGGAAAGCGAACAGCATCGCGAGGACATCGACGGCATAGGTGCCGAGCAGTTCCTTACGGCTCCAGGCATAGCGCGCGCCCTCGGCGATCCCGCGCAGTGACGGCCGCTCGGCGTCGTGCGCAGCAGGTGACGGCGCCAGCTTCCGGGCCAGCAGCACCGAGACCGCGTAGGTGACCGCGTCGATGGCGTACGCCCAGCGCAGCCCGGCGAGGGCCAGCAGCCCGCCGGCCAGCGCGGGCCCGGCGATGGCGCCGAGCTGCCAGCGCAGGGAGTTGAGGGCGGCGGCCGCGGCGAGCTGATCGTGCCGGACGATCCGCGGCACCATGGCGTCCAGGGCCGGCCGCTGCAGACCGGTCAGCGCACTGGATGCCGCCGCGGCCGCGTAGAGCGGCCACACCAGCGGGTGCGGCAGCAGGCTGTTGAGCAGCAGCAGTACGGAGACCAGGCCGAGCGCGGCCTCGGTCCACACGATCAGCAGGCGGCGGTCGAGGGAGTCTGCGAGTGCACCGCCGTAGAGACCGAAGACGATCAGCGGGATCAGCTCCACCGCGCCCAGCGCCCCGACCGCGAACGTGGAGCCGGTCAGCAGCTTCAGCTGGAGAGGCAGGGCCACGAAGGTCAGAAAGCTGCCGAAGACCGTGATCGCGCCCGCGCACCACATCAGCCGGAACTCGCGCGAGGAGCGCCAGGGAGCCAGATCCGGCAGCACCGCGGAGAAGCGCCGGCGGGCAGGGCGTTCAGGCGGTGGAGGGGAGGAGGGGGAGGAGGCGGGTGAAGGGGGTGAAAGCGGGGTGCTGTCCGAGGTCACGGTGCACCATCGTGCGCAGGGACGCCGCGTGACGCAAAGGGTTTTGCCCGGCCGGCGGGCCCGGCCCGGAGGGTTACCAGCGAGGCGGCGGCGGGGCGGTCAGCCCGTCCGCGAGGCGGGCCAGCCGGTCACGGAAGCGGCGGTGCCTGTGGGGCGCGGGCAGGCTGTTCTCGCCGGCCGCCGCGCTCACCAGATGCTGGACCGTGTCGAGGTCGAGGTCCGCCGGTGCCCCGTCCGTGCCGTCGGGCGGGGCCGGGGGTGCGGCGAGTGCGTCATGGGCCAGGGCGTGCAGATCGCGGTCGCCGCCGTCGAGGGCGAGCACCGTCGCGCCGTTGCGGCGGGCGTCGTGCACCCGCTCCAGCAACCCGGCGCCCGGCTGCCCCGGCGTCACGACCAGCAGCGTCTCGCCGCGCCCCGACGCCGCCAACCGGCCGAGCCCCACCGCCAGATGGGCCGGCGCCCCACCGGGGACGCGATGGCGCACCAGAGTCGGCGACAGCTCGGGCAGGCCCGACCAGGCGGCCTCGTCGTCGAGATGGGCGGCCAGATGCCAGGGCTCGTAGGCGGCGCTGCCCACCAGCAGCAGCCCGCCGCCGTGCGGGGCGACGGCACTGCGCAGCGACCCCGCGAAACGGCGGGTGGCCTGAATCCACTCGGTCCCGGCAAGAACCTCGCGCAGCAGGGCGACCCGTACGGCATCCATGGCCCGGGATCCTGCCGCAGTACGGTGCCGTTCGGTTGCTCTTTCAACGGGTGTCACCCGTACGGGATTTGGGGCGGAGGAGGCGGGAGGGGCCAGGGCGTGTCCGCACAGTCCCGCCCGGCCCGTCGCCGCGCCGTGGGGTCTCAGCGGACGGGCTTCAGGCCGGCGGCGGTGAGCCGACGTCCTACCTCTGCCACGGCCTCTTCGCTCAGCGGGCGCTGCGGAAAGGCGGTGGCACCCCGGTCGATCACGCCGAGCAGATGGAGCGCCGCCTTGAACGCGCCCAGTGCGGAGGAGCTGCGGCCCATCTCGGGCTCGGGGCCGACGTCGACCATGGAGAACAGGGTGACCAGACGCTCCTGTTCGGCGGCCGCCCGCTCCCAGTCGCCGGCCCGGGCGGCCTCGTGGAGGCGGACGTAGGCCGCCGGGTCGACATTGCCGATGCCGGGGACGACGCCGTCGGCACCCGCCAACAGGGCCGCATCCACGGTCAGTTCGGAGCCGGTGAGGACCGAGAAGCCGGGGGCGGGACCGGTGCGCCGGGCGGTGCGGCCGCCGAGCTCGACGAGCAGACGGCGCAGCGAGCCCTCGTCGCCGCTGCTGTCCTTGAGCCCGGCGAGCGTGCCGTCCTCGGCCAGCTCCCGCACCAGCGACGGCGGCAGCTTGCTGTGTACGGCGACGGGGATGTCGTAGGCGAACAGCGGGAGGTCCACGGCCGTGCGGAGGTGGCGGAAGTGTGCGGCGATCTCCCGGGGATGGGTGCGGGTGTAGAAGGGCGCGGTGGCGACCAGGGCGTCGGCGCCGAGCGCGGCGGCGGTCCGGGCGTGGTCGAGGACTCGGGGGGTGGTGGTGTCGATGACCCCGGCGAGCACCGGGACCCTGCCGTCCGCGGCCTTGAGGACGGTTTCCAGCGCGGTGCCGCGCTGGGCGTCGGTGAGGTAGGCGACCTCACTGGTGGAGCCGAGGGCGAACAGTCCGTGCACCCCGCCGTCGATGAGGTGGTCCACCAGGCGGGTCAGCGAGGCGGTGTCGATCTCGCCGCGCGGGTCGAGCGGGGTGCAGACCGGCGGGATGACGCCGTGCAGGGGTGCGGGCAGTGCCATGGGGGCTCCGGGGGCTCCGAGTCCGACATAGGACATGGGATGTCCTATGTCGAGCACAATAGACCTGTTCACAGGCGGTCGGTCAAGGATCCGCTGCCCCCGCGGGGCGGGTGGCGAACGGGCCGGCGGCATGGCAGACGCGGAGCGGGAGAGGGAGTTTCGATGGCGCGAGGGACGATGGCCGAGGATGTGCAGGCGCAGATCAAGCAGTTGATCCTGCAGCGCGGACTGACGCCGGGCGATCCGCTGCCCACCGAGGCCGAGCTGGTCGGTCTGCTCGACGTCAGCCGCAACTCGGTGCGCGAGGCGCTCAAGGCGCTGCAGGCGATGCGCATCGTGGAGATCCGGCACGGCTTCGGCACCTACGTCGGCCCGCTCACCCTGGAGCCGTTCGTCGAGGGCGTCGCCTTCCGCGCCGCGGTCCGCCACCATCAGGGCGAGTCGAGCCTGTACGAGCTGATGGAGGTCCGCGAGGCGCTGGAGGCGGGCCTGATCGGCACCGTCGCCCGCAATCTGCCCGCCGAGGACCTCGCCGTCCTCAAGGGGCTGGTGCAGCGGATGGCGGAGGAGGCGCGGGGCGGGCAGGTGCAGAGCGCCACCGACCGGGCCTTCCATCTCGCCCTGTACCGCTCGATGGGCAACCACCTGCTGAGCGAGGTGCTGGACGCGTTCTGGGCGGCGCTGCGCCGGGTGCGTGAGGACCTCTCCGACGACGGTCCGGACCCGGACGTGACGCATCGCCAGCACCAGGAGATCGTCGAGGCGTTGGAGGCGGGCGACGGCGACCGCGCCGTGGAGGCGATACACCGGCACTTCGACGGCATCCGGCGCCGGCTGACCGAGTAGCGACGGAAGAGCGTCAGCTGCCCGTCGGCAACGCGCCCGGCCGTGCGCCCTCGATGCGCCGGGGGTGTCCGCAACGCATCCGACGGTGCGCCGCAGGGCGCCTGATGAGGCAACGTAAGGGCACCGTTGTGGGCGATATCGCCCCCGTACACCGGAATTTCACCCGGTGTCGACGGTGCCTTTGCCGGCCGGGAAAAGCGCCATGTGCAGTGTCTTGACGGTCCGTTGGGCACTCCCTATGGTCACCGCAGGACAAGGGACATCCTACGTCCTTGCCCGTTGGGGGTGACCCATGGCGTACGAGAGCTCCGTGCCGTACCGGGCCGGGACCGAGGGGAACACCGGCCCCGGACCCGCGCGCCCGTCCGCCCGCGCCCCGATACCCCCGCGCACCGCCCGCGACGTCGCCCCGGCCCGGGGGAGTGCGCCCACCGTCCCCGGGCTCCCGGCCCCCTGCTCCGGCCTCCCGCACCCCGAGCACGGGAGCGCCGGACCGCTCCACGCGACGGGCGGCTTCAGCGCGTACTCGACGATCACCTTCCGCCGCATCCCCGTGGAGGAGCCGACATGACCAACAGCCCCATGCACCGCAGAACGGTCCTGGGCGGGGCGGCCGCCTTCGCCGCCGGTTTGGCACTCGCCGGCTGCGGCGACAGCGGGGACGGCGACGGCAACGCGCCCCGGGAGCGCAAGAAGGGGCAGCAGATCCAGCTGACCTTCTGGTCCTGGGTGCCCGGCATCGACAAGCCCGTCGACCTGTGGAACCGCAAGAATCCCGATGTGCAGGTCAAGGTCGAGAAGGTGTCGGCCGTCAACGGCGAGCAGTACGCGAAGATGCACGCGGCCGTCAAGGCCGGCAACCCGCCCGACCTGGGCCAGATCGAGTTCCCCGTCATCCCCAGCTTTCTGCTCGACGACGGGCTGCTCGACCTCGCCCCGCTCGGCGCCGCCCGCCACAAGAACATGTTCTTCGGCTGGCAGTGGCAGCAGTCCGTCTTCGGCAAGGGCATCTACGCCATCCCCCAGGCCTCCGGCCCCATGGGCCTGTTCCTCCGCCAGGACCTCTTCGACAAGTGGGGCGTGCAGACCCCGCGGACCTGGGACGAGTACGAGGCCGCCGCCAAGGCCGTCCGCAAGAAGGGCGCCTGGATCGAGACCTTCGCCCCCACCAACGGCAACCGCTTCTCCGGCCTCGCCTGGCAGGCCGGCGCCAAGTGGTACGGGACGCACGGCGACACCTGGATCGTGCACATCGACGACGAACCCACCCGCAGGGTCGCCGACTACTGGGAATCCCTCGTCCGGCAGAAGCTCGTCAAGACCATCCCGGACCGGCAGAACGCCTGGTACAAGGATCTGCAGACCGGCGCCATCCCGGCCTGGGTGGGCGCCAGTTGGGGCGATGCCCTGCTGGTCGGCAATGCGCCGGGCACCAAGGGGAAGTGGCGGGCCGCGCCGCTGCCGCAGTGGAAGGCGGGCGAGCAGGTCTTCGCCAACTGGGGCGGCTCGACCACCGCCGTCTTCGCCAAGGCGAAGTATCCCAAGGACGCCCTGGATTTCGCCGTCTGGCTGAACACCGCCCCCGAGTCGATCGCGCTGCTGATCGACGGCGGCTATGGCTTCCCCAGCGCCAAGAAGGGCTATGCCACCGCCGATCTCGATGTCGCCAAGGACTTCTTCGGCGGCCAGGCGTACAGCAAGATCTTCGCGGCTGCCGGGGCACACGTGGACACCAGCTGGCAGTGGGGCCCCGGCGTGGACACCCTCTACCAGCGGCTCGGCGACGCCTTCACCGATGCGCTCGCGGACGGCAGCTCCTTCCGCTCCGTCCTGACGAAAGTGCAGGGCCAGACCCTCGCCGACCTCAAGGGCAAGGGCCTGAAGGTGGAGAGCGGCGGGTGAGCCGGGACACGCTGAGCCGTCCGGAGCCGGACACCCGGAAGCGGACACGCAAGGACACCGGCGGCCGCCCGCGCCGAGCCTCCCGTACAGAGGCCCGCAACGCCCGCGCCGCCGCCGGGTTCGTCCTGCCGTTCCTCGCCCTCTTCGGCCTCTGCTTCATCGCCCCGATCGGCTACGCCCTCTACCAGAGCCTGCAGAAGACCGAACGCACCGGCCCGCTCGGCCTCGGCGGCCGGGAACACGAGGCCTTCGCCGGCCTGGCCAACTACGCCCATGCGCTCGCCGACGACCGGTTCCTGACCGGCTTCGGCCGGGTGCTGCTCTTCGGCGCCGTCCAGATCCCGCTGATGATCGTGCTGGCCACCGCCCTCGCGCTGCTGCTGGAGAGCGCGAGCGCCCGCGGGATCACCTTCTTCCGCAGCGCCTTCTTCCTGCCGTACGGCGTGCCCGGAGTGATCGCCTCGATCCTGTGGGGGTTCCTGTACGTGCCCGGCATCAGCCCGCTGGTGAAGATCGCCGACTCCGTGGGCTGGGACGTCGACTTCCTCTCCCGCGGCACCGTCCTGTGGTCCATCGCCAACATCGTCACCTGGCAGTTCACCGGCTACAACATGCTGGTACTGATCGCGCAGCTCAAGGCCGTACCGGGGGAGTTGTACGAGGCGGCACGGATCGACGGGGCGAGCGCCTGGCAGATCGCCCGGCACATCAAGATCCCGCTGATCCGCCCGGCGCTCGTGCTCACCACCGTCTTCAGCATCATCGGCACGCTCCAGCTGTTCGCCGAACCCATGGTGCTGCGCCCGCTGGCGTCCTCCATCGACTCCGGCTTCACCCCCAACCTGCACGCCTACAGCGAGGCGTTCGTCGGCAACAACCAGCATGTGGCGGCGGCCGAGGCGGTACTGCTCGCGCTGGTGGCGTGCGTGCTGTCCTTCGGCTTTCTGCGGCTGGTCGGCGGGCGCGCCGAGGAGCGCGGATGAACCGGCCCCCGGTCCGCTACCGGATCATCACCGCCTCGCTGCTCACCCTCGCCGCGATCTACTTCCTGGTGCCCGTCTACTGGCTGGTGGTCTCCGCCACCAAGAACAGCGCCGACCTCTTCGGCACCTTCGGCTTCTGGTTCTCCGACCCGCATCCGGTCGACTACCTCACCGATGTGCTGACCTACGACCACGGCATCTACGCCCGCTGGTTCGCCAACTCCCTCTGCTACGCCGGGATCGGCGCGCTCTGCGCCACCCTGCTGTCCGCCGCGGCCGGCTATGCGCTGGCCAAATTCCCGTTCCGCGGCCGGGAGGCGGTCTTCAACGTGGTGCTCGCCGGGGTGCTGATCCCCGGCACCGCGCTGGCCCTGCCGCTCTACTTCCTCTTCAGCTCGATGGGACTGTCCAACACCTACTGGGCGGTGCTGATCCCCAGCGTGGTCAGCCCGTTCGGCGTCTATCTGTGCCGGATCTACGCGGCCGCCGCGGTCCCCGACTCGCTCCTGGAGGCGGCCCGGATCGACGGCGCGGGCGAGGCCAGGATCTTCGGCGGGCTCGGGCTGCGGCTGATGACCCCGGCACTGGTGACCGTCTTCCTGTTCCAGTTCGTGCACATCTGGAACAACTACTTCCTGCCGCTGGTGATGCTCTCGGACTCCGACCTCTACCCGATCCAGCTGGGCCTGACCTCCTGGACCGGCTACGCCGACCGCCAACCGGTGCTCTACCAGTACACGGTGGGCGGGGCCTTTCTGTCCGTCGTGCCGCTGATGGTGCTGATGACGGTGCTCCAGCGGTACTGGCGCACGGGCCTGACCGAGGGCAGCGTCAAGGCGTGACGGGCGGCGGTGACGGGATGACCGGTTTGTCCGTGACGGCCTGACCGGTTCGCTGCCGAGGGCCGGCCCGCTCCCCCGTCGACGCGTGACAGGATCGCTGTCATGACTACTCCTGACGATGGCCGGTTCTCCCCGAACGCCGCGACCCGCGCAAAGGCCGCCCTCAAGCGCGACCCCTGGGACCTCCCGGACGTCTCCGGCCTGGTGGTCGGTGTCCTCGGCGGCACCGGCGACCAGGGCCGCGGCCTGGCCTACCGGCTCGCCCGGGTCGGCCAGAAGGTGATCATCGGCTCCCGGGCCGCCGAACGCGCACAGACCGCCGCCGACGAACTCGGCCTGGACATCGAGGGCGTGGAGAACGCCGAATGCGCCCGGCGCAGCGATGTCGTGATCGTCGCCGTGCCGTGGGAGGGCCACGCCAAGACCCTGCAGGCGCTCCGCGAGGAGCTGGCCGGCAAGCTCGTCATCGACTGCGTCAACCCGCTCGGCTTCGACAAGAAGGGCGCCTTCGCGCTCAAGCCGGAGGAGGGCAGCGCCGCCGAGCAGGCCGCGGCCCTGCTGCCCGAGTCCCGGGTCACCGCCGCCTTCCACCATCTGTCCGCGGTGCTGCTGCAGGACCCGGAGACCGAGCAGATCGACACCGATGTGATGGTGCTCGGCGAGTCCCGTGCCGACACCGACCTGGTGCAGGCGCTGGCCGCCCGTATCCCGGGTATGCGCGGCGTCTTCGCCGGCCGGCTGCGCAACGCCCACCAGGTCGAGTCGCTGGTCGCCAATCTGATCTCGGTCAACCGGCGCTACAAGGCGCACGCGGGGCTGCGCCTCACCGACGTCTGAGCCGTACACCGGGGGCGGCGGCCGATGGACCGCCGACCGGTGCACACGGGGCATGGGGGACACTGGGGAGGACCGCACCACTCTCGACAGGAGCCGCTCCCATGCCCCTCTTGCCCCCGTCCGGCCCGGCCCGCCGACTCGCTCTCATGGCCCTCGCCGTGTGTGTCCTCTCCGTCGCCGCGGCCGTGGTCGCGTTCGCCGCGGGCAGCTTCGTCGGCATCGTCTGGATCCTGCTGGCGGGCATCTCCAGCAACATGGCGTGGTTCTACCTGCGCAAGGCGAAGCTTCAGCGGGCGCAGCAGGCCGGCTGAGCCCGGCCCCTCAGAAGAGACCGCCGCTCTGCGTCAGCTGCGGCTCACCCTGCCAGAACCGGAAGAACTCCTGGCCGAGGTAGGTGTCGAGCGAGGAGACGCCGAGGCCGCGCAGGATCGTGTTCACCAGCTCGAAGAACACCTGGTTGACCTCCGGGAGCCACAGCAGTCCGAAGACCGCCAGCAGTCCGAACGGCGCGAACGGCTCGACCTGCCGCCGCAGCTTGTGCGGCAGCCACGGCTCGATCACCCCGTAGCCGTCCAGGCCCGGCACCGGCACGAAATTCAGGATCGCGGCGGTCACCTGCAGCAGCGCCAGGAATGCCAGGGCAAAACGGAACGGAGCGGGCACACCGGCCAGCCCGTGCAGCCAGAACGGCGCCGTGCACACCGCCGCGAACACGATGTTGGTCAGCGGCCCGGCCGCCGAGATCAGGCTGTGCCGCCAGCGCCCCTGGATCCGGCCCCGCTCGATGAACACCGCGCCGCCCGGCAGCCCGATCCCGCCCATGATCACGAAGATCACCGGCAGCACGATGCTGAGCAGCGCATGGGTGTACTTCAGCGGGTTCAGCGTCAGATAGCCCTTGGCCTCCACCGAGATATCGCCGCTGTGCAGCGCGGTCCGGGCGTGTGCGTACTCGTGCATGCACAGCGAGACCACCCAGCCGGACACCACGAACAAGAACACCGCGAAGCCGGTGTGCGCCGCGAGCGCTTCGCTCCACACGGCCCATCCCGACACCGCCATGACGGCGACGAGCACGAGGAAGACCGGGCTGATGCGGCGATCGGCGCGGCGGATTGCAGTGGTCATCGTGCGGGGCTCCCGGGTGTCTGGTGAGGGGCAGCCATGACCGTAACCGCGTCACGGCGGCCGGCGCACGGTGGTGTGCCGACGGGCTCGTTCACGGACCCCCTGCCCAGGACCCGATGCCCCGAAAACGACGCTCGGTGCCTGGGGAGTTCCGGCTTGAACGACAATGGGCCGGTGCGCTACGGAATTCTCGGCACCACCCAGGCCGACCGGGCCGACGGCACCCCCGTCGCGCTCGGCGGGCCACGCCTGCGCGCGCTGCTCGCGGCCCTCGCGCTGCGCCCCGGCCGGGCACTGTCCCCGGACGTGCTGATCGCCGACATCTGGGGCCTGGACCCGCCCGTCGACGCGGCCGGTGCGCTGCAGGCGCTGGTCGGCCGGCTGCGTCGTGCCCTGGGGCATGCCGCGGTCGCCTCGGTCGACGGCGGCTACCGGCTCTGCGCCGACGCCGACGCCGTCGATCTGCACCGCTTCGAACGGCTCGCGGCGGAGGGCGGCCGGGCGCTCACCGCCGCGGACGCGTCCGGCGCCGCCGCCCTGCTCGACGATGCCCTGGCGCTCTGGCGCGGCCCGGCCCTCGCCGATCTTCCGGACGCGGGAGTCGAGGCGGCCCGCGCCGAAAGCCGCCGGATGGACGCCCAGCGCACCCGCCTCGCCGCCGACCTCGCCCTCGGCCGGGCCGACCGGGCGCTGCCCACCCTCCTCGCGCTGTGCCAGGACCATCCGCTGGACGAGCCCCTCCAGGCCCTGCGGCTGCGTGCGCTGCGCGCAGCGGGCCGCACGGCGGAGGCGCTGGCGGCCTACGAGGAGATACGCACCGGCCTCGCCGACCGCCTCGGCGCCGACCCGGGCCCCGAACTGCGCACCCTGCACGCGGAACTGCTCCGGCCGGAGCCGGGCCCGCCGCCCCCGCACCCGGCGCATACCCACCCGACGCCTACGCACCCGGCGCCCGGAGCCGCGGCCATCGCCCCTGCCGCATACGGCGGCACCGGCACGTCGTACGACACGGGGACCACGTACCGCGCCGGGGCCCCCTCCGGCACCGGAACGCCCCAGGCCCCCGGCACCGCGCACCGCCCCGGCGCCGCCGCCTCCACCGCCGTCCCCGTCCCCTTCCTGACCCCGCCCCACCCCCGCCCCGGCAACCTCCGTGCCCGGCTCACCTCCTTCGTCGGGCGGGACGCCGAGCTGGCGGCGATCCGCGCCGATCTGGCCGAGTACCGGCTGGTGACCCTGCTGGGCCCCGGTGGCGCCGGCAAGACCCGGCTGTCGCAGGAGGGCGCGGAGACCGCAGCGGCCGCGCTGCCGGACGCCTGGCCGCAGGGCGTATGGCTGGCCGAGCTGGCACCGGTGGACGATCCGCAGACGGTGCCCGAGGCGGTGCTGACCGCGCTCGGCGCCCGCGAGACCGTCGTCCGCGGCACCACCGCCGAGGGGCTGCGGGCCGCCTCCGATCCGACCGCGCTGGACCCGCTCGGCCGGCTCGCCGAGCACTGCGCGGGGCGCCGGATGCTGCTCGTCCTCGACAACTGTGAGCATGTGATCGGCGCCGCCGCCGAGCTCGCCGAGCGGCTGCTGGCCGACTGCCCCGGTGTGACGGTGCTGGCCACCAGCCGGGAGCCGCTGGCCGTACCGGGCGAGGTGCTCCGGCCGGTCGAGCCGCTGCCCGACCCCGTCGCGCTGCGGCTGCTCGCCGACCGCGGGGCAGCCGCCCTGCCCGGCTTCCGCGTCGACGCCGACGAGGAGACCACAGCGGCCTGCACCGAGATCTGCCGTCGGCTGGACGGTCTGCCGCTCGCCATCGAACTCGCCGCGGCCCGGCTGCGGTTGCTCTCGCCGCGGCAGCTCGCCGACCGGCTCGACGACCGTTTCCGGCTGCTGACCAGCGGCAGCCGGACCGTACTGCCCCGGCAGCAGACGCTGCGCGCGGTCGTGGACTGGTCCTGGGAGCTGACCGACGAGCCCGAGCGGGCGGTGCTGCGCCGGCTGTCCGTCTTCGCCGGCGGCTGCGATCTGACCGCCGCCGAAGAGGTGTGCGCGGGCGACGGCGTCGACGGGCGCGAGGTGGCCGGGCTGCTCGGCTCGCTGATCGACAAGTCGCTGGTGGTGGCGGCGCCGGTCGGCCAGGAGCGCGGCGTCGGCCGCTCCGGTGGAGACGGTGTGGGCACCGGGGGACAGATGCGCTACCGGCTGCTGGAGACGGTGGGGGAGTACGCCGGCGAGCGACTGGACGAGGCGGGGGAGCGGGGCGGTGCCGAGCGCCGTCACCTCGTCGCCTACCGCGAACTGGCCCGTACCACCGACCCGTTGCTGCGTGGCCCCGGGCAGCGCTCCGGCATGGAGCGGCTGGAGCTGGAGCACGACAATCTGCGCACCGCGCTGCGCCGCGCCCTGGCCGCGCGCGACGAGCACGAGGCGCTGTGCCTGGTGTTGTCCCTGCAGTGGTTCTGGTCGCTGCGCGACCACCGCAGCGACGCCCGCCACTGGGCGACGGCGGCCGGCGCGCTCGGCCCCGACCCCTTCGGCCCGGCCGCCGAACCGGCCCCCGACCTGCACGAGAGCCCCATCGACACCCCACCGCCGATGGCTCCCGAGCAACTGCTGGAGGCTCGCCGCGAGGTCCGGCTGGTCGCGCTCGCCGGCATGGACAGCGATATCGAGGTGATGCAGGACACGGCGATGCAGCAGGAGCTGGCCGGGATGCTCACCGTCTACCGCACCGGCATGCCGCAGACCTGCAAGGTACCCGGCGCGCTGTGGTACTACGCGGTGCTGCTCACCGGGCGGTTCGACGACCTGGCGGAGCTCGTCGACAGCGCGGTGCAGGCCTGCCGCGACTTCGGCTACGAGTGGGAGCTGGCCTACATCCTGCAGCTCCGCTCGAAGATCCTCAACGAACGTCCCCACGGGCTGGCCCAGGCGGCCCGCGATGCCGACGAGGCGCTGCGCATCTTCCTCCGGCTCGGCGACGCCTGGGGCGCGGCCGAGGCGCTGTCGGGGCGCGGCGAAACGCATGAGAAGCGGGGCGCGTACGCGCTCGCGGCGCGCGACTACCGGGCGGCGATGGTGCACGCCGAGAACCTGGGGGCGCACGGCCAGACCCTGCTGCTGCGCTGCCGGCTGGGTGCCGTGCTGATCGAGGACGGTCAGGAGGAGACCGGTGAGCGGATGCTGCGCGAGGTGCTGGCCGAGGCCGCGAAGGGCAACAGCGGCCGGGACACCGAGCCGTTCGCGCGGCTGAGCCTCGCGATGTGGCTGACGATGAAGGGACATCTCCAGGAGGCGCGGGAGGAACTGCACGCGGTGCGCGAGATCTTCATCCCGCGCGCCCCCGACCTGTTCGCCGGAATGCTGGAGGCGTCGCTGATCGCACTGGATCTGGACGAGGGGCACCACGACGAGGGGCTGCTGACCAGGTTCCGGACGGCCATGGACAGTATGCAGGGCTCCCTGACGCAGATGGTCGCGCCGGACCTTCCGGTGGTGCAACTCCTCACCGGCGCCCGGGTGTTGATGACGCTGCGCGGCGAGCCGGCGGGGCGGGACGCGGCGCGCCTGGTGGGGGCCTACGACGCGCTGCGGGCCACCAGCCATGTCCCGCCGCGGATCATCCGCGACAACCGGGCCCGTACCGAGGCGTCCGCGCGGGCGCTGCTGGGTGATGCGGCCTATGCGCACGCGTACGCCGAAGGCGGCGGCCTCTCCCTCGGAGAAGCCGCCGCCCTCATCTGACGCGAGCCGGGCGAAAGGCCGTCCCGCAGGGAAGCCCCCTGCGGGACGCACGTCAGGTCTTCTTGCGGAACTTCGCCACCGCGAGCGGCATGGTGACGGCCGTGATGGCGACCGCCCAGCAGAGGGTGATCAGCACCGGATGGGCCACCGCCCCCTGGCCGTTGATCAGGGCGCGGGCCGCGTCCGCCAGGTTGGAGAGCGGGTTGACCTCGGTGAAGCCCTTCAGCCAGCCGGGCATCTTCGTGGTCGGCGTGAAGATCGACGAGCCGAACTGCAGCGGCATCAGCACCAGCATCGCCACGCCCTGGACCGCCTGCGGGGTCTTCATGGAGAGTCCCAGCAGGATGAAGATCCACATCAGGGCGGCGCCGAAGACCGTGGACAGCGCGATCGCGGCGAAGAAGGCGATCATGCTCCCCTTGATCTCCAGGCCCAGCAGGAAGCCCATGCCGAGCAGGATCGCGGTGGCGATCAGCATCCGGCCGATCTCGACGACGATCTTGGCGATCAGGACCGAGGAGCGGGCTATCGGCATGGTCCGGAAGCGGTCCATGACGCCCTTGCGGAAGTCCTCGTTGACGCCCGTGCCCACCGCCATGGCGATGTTCATGCCCATCATCGCCATCATGCCGGGCACCAGATGCTGGACGTAGGCGTGCTGATGGCCCTTGCCGGCGATGGCGCCGCCGAAGACGTAGGTGAACAGCAGGATGAAGATGACCGGCATCAGCAGGGCGTCGAACATCGACTCCGGGTCCTGCTTGATCTGCAGGGCGTTGCGCCGTACCAGCGCGCCGATGTGCCGCAGATTGGCGCGGACACCGATCCGGCCTTCGTCGGCGCCGGCCTTCACCCGTGGCGCCGTCAACGTCGCCGCACTCATGCTGATACCCCCGCGTACTGCTGGTCCCTGTCGTCCTCGGATGCCTCGGCCTCGGAGGTCTTCTGGCCGGTGATGGCCAGGAACACCTCGTCCAGGCTGGGCAGATGGGTGCTGATCCCGGCGAGCGAGATGCCCTCCCGGCCGAGCACATCGATCACCGCGGTCAGCTGCTCATCGCTGATGATCGGTACGTTGACCACACCCCCGTCGTGGTCAGCGGTGGCACCCGCGATGCCGTCCAGACCGGCTCGGGCGATGGCGCCCGCCATCCGGTCCAGGTCGCCGGGTTCCGACGGCCGGATCTGCAGCGTCCGCCCGCCGACCTTGGCCTTGAGCTCGTCGACCTGCCCCTCGGCGATCACCCGGCCGCGGTCGATGACCGTCAGCTCGTCGGCCAACTGCTCGGCCTCTTCCATGTACTGAGTGGTCAGCAGCACCGTGGCGCCCTCGCGCACCATCCGCTGGACCTCCTGCCACACCTCGTTACGGGTGCGGGGGTCGAGGCCGGTGGTCGGCTCGTCCAGGTAGAGGACCGCCGGTTGGCCGATCATCGAGGCGGCCAGGTCGAGCCGGCGGCGCATACCGCCGGAGTACTTCGCCGCGGGCCGCTTGGCGGCCTCGGTCAGCGAGAACCGCTCCAGCATCTCGTCCGCGCGGCGGCGGGCGTCCCTGCGGGGCAGATCGAGCAGCCGCCCGATCATGTAGAGGTTCTCCCAGCCGGAGAGCTTTTCGTCGACCGAGGCGTACTGCCCGGTCAGGCCGATGGTGCGGCGCAGCGCGCGGGGCTGGCGCACCACGTCGAAGCCGGCCACGACGGCGCTGCCGGCGTCCGGCACGAGGAGGGTGGACAGGCACCGTACGAGGGTCGTCTTGCCGGCGCCATTGGGGCCGAGCACGCCGAGCACGGTGCCTTCCTTCACGTCCAGGTCCACCCCGTCGACGGCCTTGACCGCGCCGAAGTGCTTGACCAGACCGCGCACCTCCACGGCGTTGCCGCCCTTGGTGGTTATCGTCTGTCGCGTCATGACCCCTAAGGTGCCAGCCGCCACCGACAACGCACCGACAGGTCGCCGACATGGCGCTGCGCTTTGCCTTGCGTCCCACGTTGTCGGCTTTCCCGCCGTGGTTCGTCTCGCCGTTGCGCCTGGCGGCGGGCGGGGTCCGCTGCGCGGGGCTGTCGGGGTGCGGTGACGGGCCTGCGCGGGTGGGTGTCCGGACTGCTTCGCTTTACGTCCGGACACCCACCC
>NZ_JBSHAW010000035.1:0-99936 GCF_053611685.1 Streptomyces sp. NPDC054786
GGGGTGTGCGGACGTAAAGCGCAGCAGTCCGCACACCCACCCCGGAGGCCCCGCCACCGGCACCCACCACCCAGGCCGGGCCCCACCCCACAACCCAACCCGCCCCCGCCAAAGGCGGGAAAAAACAACAGAAACAAAAACGGCGGCGTCACCCGGCAACGTGGGAAACCGCCCGCAGCAACGCCTGCGCACGGGGATCCGCCGTCACATTCCGCTGCATCCCATTGGTGACGTAGCCGAACGCGAACCCGGTCTCCGGGTCGGCGCAGGCGAGCGAGCCCCCGCGGCCGGGGTGGCCGAAGGAACCGGGCGCCAGGAGCGGCGAGGCCGGTCCGTGGAGCATGAAGCCCAGTCCGAACCGGGTGGGGACGAGGAGGGTGCGGTCGGGCCCCGCGGACTCCTCGGTCCGGGCGAGGGTGAGCGTCGCGGGCGCGAAGAGCCGGGGGTGGCCGTCGACGGCGCCGATGAGCGCGGCGTAACAGCGGGCCAGCGAACGGGCGGTGGCGATGCCGGCGGAGGCGGGCAGCTCGGCGGCCCGGTATGCCGGGGCGTTCTCGTCGGGCGCCGGAGTGATCGCGGCGAAGGCGCGGCTGGTGAGCGAGTCCGGATCGGCGTACGCATCGGCGACGGACTGTTTCGGGCGTACCCGCAGCCCCGTCGCGGCGGGCGGGGCCGGTGTGCCGACGGCGGCCAGCCGGCCGAGGCGGGACTGCGCCGCCTCGGGCAGGCCGATCCACAGATCGAGGCCGAGCGGCCCGGCTATCTCCTCGGCGATCCAGCTGCCGAGGGTGCGGCCGGTGACCCGCAGCACCAGCTCGCCGATCAGCCAGCTGAAGGTCTGCGCGTGGTAGCCGTGGTCGGTGCCGGGCTCCCAGACGGGTTCCTGGGCGGCGACCGCGGCGGGGCCGCTGACGCCGTCGATGGCCTGGTCGGGGGTGAGCGGGGTGTCCAGGACCGGCAGTCCGGCGCGGTGCGAGAGCAGATGACGGACGAGTACGCGTTCCTTGCCGGCGGCCTTGAACTCGGGCCAGTACGTGCCGACCGGCGCATCGAGGTCGAGCTGTCCGCGCTGGTGCAGCAGCAGCGGAACGAGGGCGGCGACGCCCTTGGACGCGGACCGGATCACCTGGGCCGTGCCGGCCTCCCAGGGCGCCGCATCCGCCGCTTCCTTGTCCGCGTCCCCGTCTTTCGTGCCGCCCCACAGGTCCACGACCTTGCGCCCGTGCCGGTACACGGCGACCGCCGCGCCCCGCTCCCCGCGCCGGGCGAAGTTGGCCATGAAGGCGTCCCGGACCGGCTCGAAGCCGTCCTCGACCGTGCCCTGGACGTCCACCACTGATTCCTGCTTCCGCTCATCCGTCGCATTCGTGACCCATCCATGGTGCAACGCGCGGATCAGTGCTGATGACCAGGACCGCAGCCCGTGGCGTTCGTCACACGAGAACGCCACGGCGGCGGAGCGCCGGAGACGGTTCAGCGGCGGGTCACCGCGGTACGTCGACCGACCGCGGGTCGAATCCGAAGGGGAGCTCCAGCCGGTGGGTGCGCATCAGTTCCTCGTCGCACAGCAGCTCCTGGGTGGTCCCGTCGGCCACGATCACGCCGCCGGAGAGCACGACGGAGCGCGGGCACAGCTCCAGCGCGTACGGCAGGTCGTGCGTGACCATCAGGACGGTGACGTCCAACGACCGCAGGATGTCGGCGAGTTCACGGCGGGAGGCCGGGTCGAGGTTGGAGGACGGCTCGTCGAGGACCAGGATCTCCGGCCGCATCGCCAGCACGGTCGCGACGGCGACCCGGCGGCGCTGCCCGAAGGAGAGGTGGTGCGGCGGCCGGTCGGCGAAGTCCGCCATGCCGACCCGGGCGAGCGCCTCGGTGACCCGCTCCTCCAGTGCGGCGCCGCGCAGTCCCGCGGAGGCCGGCCCGAAGGCGACGTCTTCGCGGACGGTGGGCATGAACAGCTGGTCGTCGGGGTCCTGGAAGACGATGCCGACGCGGCGGCGGATCTCGGCGAGGTGCTCCTTGGCGACCGGGAGCCCGGCGACCGCGACACTGCCGGCGCCCGCTTCGAGGATGCCGTTGAGGTGCAGCACGAGGGTGGTCTTGCCGGCGCCGTTGGGCCCGAGCAGCGCGACCCGCTCGCCGCGGCCGACGGTCAGGTCGACGCCGAAGAGCGCCTGGTGGCCGTCGGGGTAGGCGTAGGCGAGCCGGGAGACGGCGAGGGAGGGGGCGGGTGTGGTGGTGCTCAAAGGGTCCATCCCAGGAGGCAGACGGCGAGCGCGGCGAGGGGGAGGGCGGCCGCGCGGGTCCATTGTGTGCCGGTGGCGGTGGTCTCGGTGACCTGGGGCATGGTGCCGGTGTAGCCGCGGCTGACCATGGCGAGGTGGACCCGCTCACCGCGCTCGTAGGAGCGGATGAACAGCGCGCCGGCCGACTTGGCGAGCACACCCCAGTGGCGCATGCCGCGCGCTTCGAAGCCGCGGGAGAGCCGGGCGATCCGCATCCGCCGCATCTCGTCGGCGATCACATCGCCGTAGCGGATCATGAACGAGGCGATCTGGACGAGCAGTGGCGGCATCCTGAGCCGCTGCAGGCCCAGCAGGAGTGCGCGCAGTTCGGTGGTGGAGGCGAGCAGCACGGAAGCGGCGACGCCCAGCGTCCCCTTGGCGAGGATGTTCCAGGCGCCCCACAGCCCCGACTCGCTCAGGCTCATCCCGAGGGCCTCGACGCGCGGCCCCTCGGCGACGAACGGCATCAGCAGGGCGAAGGCGACGAACGGCACCTCGATCAGCAGTCGCTTGAGCAGGAATCCGGCCGGGATCCGGGCGGCCCCGGCGGCGGCCGCGATCAGCAGCGCGTAGAGCCCGAACGCCCAGGTGGCCTCCCGCGGGGTGGAGACGACGACGAGGACGAAGCAGAAGACCGCGGCGATCTTGCAGTGCGCCGGCAGGGCGTGGACCGGTGAATGCCCGTGCCGGTACAGCTTGTGCGCATGCCCGGCACCCATCTCAGACGCCCTCCGACGGGCGCTCGGTGCCCACGCCCGGCTGCTCGCCGCTGCCGGCGTTCCTGCGCCGCCGCAGGACGACGAACACGCCGGTTCCCACGGCCAGCGTCGCGCCGACCCCGATGACGCCGGCCAGGCCGCCGGCCAGGCGCGGGTCGGTGATGTCCTTGACGCTGTAGTCGGCGAGCGGGGAGTCCTTGGCGGCGTGGTCCCTGGCCTTCGCGTCGATGCCCTGGTCGTGGGCGACCTTCTCCAGGCCGTCGGGGCTGGCGGAGGCGTAGTAGCTGATGCCGCCCGCGCACACCAGGGCGGCGGCGAGCCCGGCCAGCCAGACGCGGCGGGCGGAGCGGCGCGGGGCCGCGGCGGCCGGGGCCACGGGCTCGGACGCGGGAG
This sequence comes from Streptomyces sp. NPDC054786, assembly GCF_053611685.1. Taxonomy (NCBI): domain Bacteria; kingdom Bacillati; phylum Actinomycetota; class Actinomycetes; order Kitasatosporales; family Streptomycetaceae; genus Streptomyces; species Streptomyces sp. NPDC054786. The sequence continues at coordinate 3,401 of NZ_JBSHAW010000035.1, forward strand.
CGGCGGCCGGGGCGGGCTCGTCGGCCGGGGCGGCGAGCGGCGAGGTCCGCAGCTCCAGCGGCTCGGCCAGACCACGTGCGCCGTACACCAGGTCGGGGCGTACGGCGATCACCGCGCCGACGGTCAGGGCGGTGATCGCCGCCTCGCCGATCCCGATCAGTACATGGACGCCCACCATGGCGGTGAAGACCTTGCCGATCGGCACGTCCGCGGTCCCGCCGAGCGCATAGATGGCGGTGAAGGCCACCGCGGCCGCGGGCACCGACAGCAGCGCGGCGACGAACGAGGCCACGGTGATCGAGCGACGGCGTCGCGGCAGCACCTTCACCAGCCCGCGGAACAGGCCGTAGGCGACCACGGTCGTCACGAGCGCCATATCGGTGATGTTCACGCCCAGTGCGGTCAGCCCGCCGTCGGCGAACAGCACGCCCTGCATGAGCAGCACGACGGAGACACACAGCACACCGGTGTACGGGCCGACGAGTATCGCCGCCAGCGCACCGCCCAGCAGATGCCCGCTGGTGCCCGCCGCGACCGGGAAGTTCAGCATCTGCACGGCGAAGATGAACGCCGCGACCAGTCCGGCCAGCGGCGCCGTGCGCTCGGCACCCGCGGTGCCGCCCGCTCCCGCACCCGCCAACTCACGCCGGGCGCCGCGCAGGCTGACCGCGACCGCGACGGCGGCGACCGCACCGGTCGCCACCGACACCGGCGCATTGATGAATCCATCGGGTACGTGCATCTCAGGCTTCTCCGCTTCAGGCTCTGCAACCCACCAATGGTGGTGCCTCCTGCAAATAACTTGCAAGAGCGCCCATGATGCGAAACGGCCACGGCGACCGCAAAACCGGGCCCCATCTGCACACCCCGCCCCCAGGGGCACATCCGTACGAACGGGCCGAGGGTGCGCCGTACCCCGGCGTGCGGTGCGGCCCCGGCCCCGGCACCTCCTCCGCACCCGGCCCGGCGACGGCCCCGCCCCCAGGGGAGGCCGTCGCCGGGCCCTTTGGTGCGCCGCTCCCCGTCCCCACGGGCCGGCGCCGGCTCCGGGTGACCGCTCCGCTCATACAGCGGTCCCGGAGGTCTGGGCGCACCGGCCGGAGCCGGTGCGGTGGCGGACCGTCAGACGCGCGCCGGTTCCGGTGCGGTGCTCGCGTCCGGTCCGTCGGCGGTGCCGGCGTCGCCGAGCTCCGTACGCAGGCCCTCGCCTTCGACATCCACGTTCGGCAGGAGCTTCTGGAGCCACCGCGGGAGCCACCAGGCGGAGCGGCCCAGCAGCGCCAGGACCGCGGGGACCACGGCCATGCGGACGATGAAGGCGTCGAAGAAGACGGCGATGGCGAGGCCGAAGCCGATCATCTTGATCATCGAGTCGGTGGAGCCGATGAAGCCGGCGAAGACGCTGATCATGATGACCGCGGCGGCGGTGACCACTCGCGCGCCGTGCCGGAAGCCGGTGACGACGGCCTCGCCCGGCCGCTCGCCGTGGACGAAGGCCTCGCGCATCCGCGTGACGAGGAAGACCTCGTAGTCCATCGCCAGGCCGAAGACCACGCCCACCATGAAGATCGGCATCATGCTCATGATCGGCCCGGTCTGCTCGACTCCGAACACGTCGCCCAGCCAGCCCCATTGGAAGACCGCGACGACCGCGCCGAGCGCCGCCACCACCGAGAGCAGGAAGCCGAGGGCCGCCTTGAGCGGGACGAGCACCGAGCGGAAGACCACCATCAGCAGGAGGAAGGCCAGGCCGACGACCAGCGCCAGGTAGGGCACGAGCGCGTCGTTGAGCTTCTGCGAGACATCGACATTCATCGCGGTGGTGCCGGTGACCAGGGTCTTCGCCCCGGTGTCCTGGGCGATACCGCTCGCCGTGGACCGGATGTCGTGCACCAGGTCCTCGGTCCCGACGCTGCTGGGCTTGGACTTGGGGACGACGTTCAGCATCGCGGTGTCGCCGGCCTTGTTGAAGGCGGGCCGGGTGACGACGGCGACGTCGTCCAGCTTGCCGACCTCCTTCGCGACCCGCGCGGCGGCGGACCTGGCGGTCTGCCCGGTGTGCGCGTCCCGGCCGTCGACGACCAGCATCAGCGGGCCGTTGACGCCGGGGCCGAAGCCGTCGGACAGCAGGTCGTAGGCCTTGCGCTGGGTGGTGTGGGCGGGCTGTGAGCCGTCGTCCGGCAGGCCCAGTTCCAGCGAGGTGGCGGGGATCGCGACGGCGCCGAGGCCGACCACGGCCGCGAGCAGTACGGCGACGGGGCGGCGCAGCACGAAGCGCGCCCAGCGGGTGCCCATGTTGGGCCGCTCCCCGCCGGTGCCGGGCCGGCCGGGCCCCTCGCCGGCCGCACTCGCCTTACGGGCCTTGCGGGGCAGCACCCGCGCCCCCGCGAAGCCCAGCAGCGCCGGGATGAGGGTCAGCGCGATGAGTACGGCGATGACGACGGTGCCGGCCGCGGCCAGGCCCATCTTCGTCAGCATCGGGATGTTGACGACGGTGAGGCCGACCAGCGCGATCACCACGGTCAGCCCGGCGAAGACGACCGCGGAGCCCGCGGTGCCCGCCGCGCGTCCGGCGGCATCCTCGCGCTCGCGGCCCTCGGTGATCTCGGCGCGGTAGCGGGAGACGATGAACAGGGCGTAGTCGATGCCGACGGCGAGGCCGATCATCGTGGCCAGCGTCGAGGTGGTGCTGGACAGGTCGAGCGCACTGCTCAGCGCGGCGATGGTGGAGACGCCGATGCCGACGCCGATCAGCGCGGTCAGCAGCGGCAGTCCGGCCGCGATCAGCGCGCCGAAGGTGATGACGAGGACCACCGCGGAGATCGCGATACCGATGACCTCGGTGGCGCCGGTCTCGGGGATGGCCTGCAGGGCGTTGCCGCCGGTCTCGACGGTCAGCCCGGCGTCCCGGCCGCCCTTGGCCGCGTCCTTGAGGGCGTCCTTGGAGGCGTCGGTCAGCTCGAAGCCGGTGACCTTGTAGGAGACCTGCGCGTAGGCGGTGCGGCCGTCCTTGCTGAGGGCCTTGGCGGTGTACGGGTCGGTGACCCGGTCGACCTGCGGGGAGCCCGACTGCAGGGCGTGGACGGTCCGTTCGACGGCCGCCTTGTTCGCCGGGTCCTTCATCGACTCGCCCCCGGGGGGCCGGAAGACCACCCGGGCCGTGGCGCCGTCGGCGTTCGTGCCGGGGAAGCGCTGGTCGAGGAGGTCGAAGGCGCGCTGAGCCTCCGTGCCGGGGATCGAGAAGGAGTCGGCGGCAGGTGCGGAGGCGGTGGCGGCCCCGACGCCGGCAACGGCCAGCAGGGCGACCCATATCAGGGCGACGAAGCGGCGTCGCCGGAAGGCGAAGCGGCCGAGCTTGTAGAGGAAGGTGGCCATCGGACCGGGTGCTCCCGTCGGAGGAGGGGCGTACAGAGGCGTGCGCCACCGCCCCGGCGACGAGAGCGGCGAGCCGGGTACGGGGGCTGGGACGAAGGGGAGTCGGGCGGGTGGGGTCAGACGCCGAGGGCGGGGAGGACCACGGCGTCGAGATAGGCGGAGAGGAACGCGGCATCGGCGCTGCGGTCCTCGATGAGCTGCCGGGCGATGAGCGCACCGACGAGCATGTGCGGGGCGAACTGGAGCGCGGGGCAGTCGGCCGCGATCTCGCCGCGGTCGATGGCGCGCTGCAGCATCGCGTTCAGTCCGGTCACCTCGGGGTCGAGGAGGACTTCACGCAGGGCCTGGTGCAGATCGGGGTTGCCGTGGATGGCCATCCCCAGCCCCCGCATCAGGGCCGCGTCCTTCTCCACCTGCCCCTCGTCGTCGGCCCGGCGCACCAGCTCGGCGAAGTCGCCGCGCAGGCTGCCGGTGTCGACGTCCACGGTGCTGACCGGCTTGCAGTGCCGCAACGCCCTGGCCACCAGCTCCGGCTTGCCCTGCCACTGGCGGTAGAGGGTGGCCTTGCTGGAGCGCGTACGGGCGGCGACGGCGTCCATGGTCAACGCGTCGTAGCCGACCTCACGCAGCAGATCGAGCACGGCGTTGAAGAGCTCGGCCTCCCGCTCGGGAGTCAGCCGGCTGCGTCCCATGACACGCACCTCTCGGTCGGACCGTACGAACGCGGCCACCCTATCGGCGACTGCGAACGAAACGGTTTCGTACACTTCGAAGCTACTGCCGGACCGAGCGAAACGGAACCGTTTCGCTTGTGGTCTGCGTCACCCGACCGACTTGCCGCCGCACCCACGTCCCGGAACGATGGGTGAGTGAGCGATGCACCCGAGGCTGTCGGGCCGCGCCCGGAGCCGAACCCCGCAGAGTCCCGCGGTCGGTTGCGCCGGATGCCGGCCACACCGGGCCCGCCGAGCTCGTCCGACGGCGCGTATCTGCGCTATCCCCATGTGCACGGTGATCTGCTCTGCTTCGCCACCGAGGACGATCTGTGGCTCGCCCCGGTCGCCCCCGACGGGCAGGAGCCCGGCCGCGCCTGGCGGCTGACCGTCGACCGCACCCGCGTCGGCCACCCCCGTTTCTCCCCCGACGGACAGCACATCGCCTTCACCACCTGGCGCAGCCTCGACCCGGAGATCCACCTCACGGCGGTCGACGGCGGCCCGGCCCGCCGGCTGACGTACTGGGGCAGCACCGACGCCCGGGTCTGCGGCTGGACCCCGCCCGACCACGAAGGCCAGTCGCACATCCTCGCGGTCTCCTCGCACGGCCAGCCGTTCTCGTACTACTCGTGGGCCTACAGCCTGTCCACCGACGGCAGCCCCGGCGGACAGCTGCCCTGGGGACCGGTCTCCGACATCGCGGTCACCGACGTCGAGGGGGAGCGCCGCACCCTGCTGCTCAGCGGCAAGCCGCCGCACGAGCCCGCGTCCTGGAAGCGCTACCGGGGCGGCGCGATGGGCCGGATGTGGCTGCACGGCACCCGGCTGATGCCGGACCTGTACGGGCACCTCGACTCGGTGATGTTCGTCGGCGGCCGGGTCGCCTTCCTCTCCGACCACGAGGGCATCGGCAACATCTACTCCTGTCTTCCCGACAGCACCGATCTGCGCCGGCACACCGACCACGCCGACTTCTACGCCCGGCACGCCTCCAGCGACGGCTCGCGCATCGTCTACCAGTGCGCCGGCGACCTCTGGCTGATCGACGACATGGGCCCGGACGCGGTACCGCGCAAGCTGGCCGTACGCCTGGGCGGTCCGCGGGCCGGACGGCGGACCTACCAGGTCCCCGCCGCCTCGCACGTCACCTCGCTCGCGGTGGACACCACCGGGCGGGCCAGCGCGGTCGGCGTACGCGGCAGCCTGTACTGGCTCACCCACCGCGACGGCCCGGCCCGCACGATCCATGACGTGCCGGGCGTACGGGTCCGGCTTCCCGAAATGCTGGGCGCCACCGGCCGGATCGCCTACGTCACCGACGCAGAGGGCGCGGACGCGATCGAGATCACCAATCTGCCGCGGGCCGGGGCGCCGGGCGAACCGCGCCGGCTGGCCGCCGGTGAGCTGGGCCTGGTCCAGGAGATGAGCTCCGCGCCGGACGGGGAGCGGCTGGCGGTGGCCTCGAACGACGGGCGGCTGCTGCTGGTGGACGTGTCCCGGCCGGAGGAGGGGTCGACCGAGGAGGACCGGTCCGCGGAGGAGGCGGCCGCCGGTCCCGGCGGCGTCACCGAGCTGATCCGCTCCGTCAACGGCCCGGTCCGCGACCTGGCGTTCTCCCCCGACTCCCGCTGGCTGACCTGGTCGCACCCCGGCATCGGCCGGACGCTGCGGCAGATCAAGATGGCCCGGCTGGCCGACCGGCACATCGTGGATGTCACCAACGGCCGGTTCGAGGACGAGCAGCCGGTGTTCACCCGCGACGGCCGCTATCTGGCGTTCTTGTCCTGGCGCGGCTTCGACCCGGTCTACGACGTGCACACCGGCGATCTGTCGTTCCCGCTGGGCTGCCGCCCCTATCTCGTACCGCTGTCGTCGGCGACCCCCTCCCCCTTCGCGCTGTCCCCGGAGGGACGGCCCGCGGCGGGCGGTCTGGACCCGGACGAGAATCCGCCGCCAGCCGGTGAGGGGCCGGTACTGGTGGAGGTGGAGGGGCTGGAGAACCGTGTCACCCCGTTCCCGGTGTCGGCGTCCAAGTACTCCTCGCTGAAACCGGTCAGCGGCGGTGGGCTGGTCTGGCTGCGCTGGCCCATCTCCGGCGCGCTGGGCGAGACCTTCGCCAACCCGGCCGACACCTCGGGCCGGCCCACCCTCGAACACTTCGATCTGACCAAGGCGCGGCGCACCGAACTCACCAGCTCCCTGGACGGGTTCGCGCTCAGCGGCGACGGCACGCGGCTGGTCGTCAACGACGAGGGCGAACTGCGCGCGGTGCCCGCGACCGAGCCGCCGGACAGCGATTCGACGGTCTTCCTGGACCTGCGGCGCATCCTGCACGATGTCGATCCGCCGGCGGAGTGGCGCCAGGCGTTCGACGAGGCGGGCCGGATCACCCGGGCCTATTTCTGGGATCCGCAGATGTGCGGCCTCGACTGGGACGGGGTGCTGGCGCAGTACCGGCCACTGCTCGAACGGATCGCCTCCCCCGACGAGTTCGCCGATCTGCTGCGCGAGGTGATGGGCGAACTGGGGACGTCGCACGCCTATGTCGCGGGCGCCCGGCGCAACGAGGGGCCGCCGCACTACCAGCGCGCCATGGGCCTGCTCGGCGCCAACCTCGTGTGCCGGGACGGCCGTTGGACGGTGACCCGGATCCTGCCCGGTGAGTCCTCGGACTCCAGGGCCCGCTCACCGCTGGCCGGTACGGGAATCCGTGAGGGCGCGGCGCTCACCCATGTCGACGGCCGCCGGGTGGACCCGGTGACCGGCCCGTATCCGCTGCTGGCCGCGGCCGGCGGCACCACCGTGGAGCTCACCTTCTCCCCGCCGGAGGGCGAGGGCCCGCCCCGCCGGGTCGCGGTGGTCCCGCTGATCGACGAACGGCCGCTGCGCTACCAGGACTGGGTGGCCAAACGCCGGGCGGTGGTACGGGAGCTGAGCGGCGGGCGGTGCGGCTATCTGCACATCCCCGACATGGGCGGCTCCGGCTGGGCACAGTTCAACCGCGATCTGCGCATGGAGGTCTCCCGGCCCGCGCTGATCGTGGACGTACGGGGCAACGCGGGCGGCAACATCTCCGAGCTGGTGATCGAGAAGCTGACCCGCACCATCATGGGCTGGGACCTGACCCGCGACGCCGAGCCCGTCTCGTACGCCAGCAATGCGCCGCGCGGCCCGGTCGTGGCGGTCGCCGACGAGATGACCTCGTCCGACGGCGACATGATCACCGCGGCCTTCAAACTGCTGGGCATCGGCCCGGTGGTCGGCATGCGCACCTGGGGCGGGGTGGTCGGGATGACCGGCCGGCACCGGCTCGCCGACGGCACCACGATCACCGTCCCGATGAACGCCGCGTGGTTCCGGCTCTACGGCTGGGACGTGGAGAACCACGGCGTCGAGGTCGACATCGAGGCGCTGCGCTCCCCGCTGCACTGGGCCGAGGGCCGGCATCCGCAGCTGGGCGTCGCGGTGCGCACGGTGCTGGAGCTGCTGGAGCGGCATCCAGCGGCGACTCCTCCGGACCTGTCGGACGTGCCGGACCGTCGGCGGCCCCCGCTGCCGCCACGGAGCGGGGACGCGTCCACGGCGGCCGGCGCCTGAACCGCGCCGTCCCCGCCGCACCGTTCAGCCCCCGGGACCGCTCGGCCCCGGACCGACCGCTCACGCCGGGCCGATCAGGAACTTCTGGTCGTCGGCTCCGGTGCAGCGCTGTGCCAGTGCCGTGACGCCGGGCCCCTCACCGCTGAGCGCGACACAGCGGTTGCCGTCCTCGCCGCTCAGCCGCAGCCGGTACGCCGTCCCGCCGGTCCCCGCCCGCCCGCCGGCCGGCTCGATACGGAACAGCGCGGCGGGCCCGCCCGCCGTGCAGTCCTCCCACGGCTCCAACAGCCCCGCAAGCCCCGGCTGCTGCAGCAGGACCAGACAGCCCTTGCCCTGGTCACGATGGGTCCACTGGATACGGTGGCGCCCCGCTCCGGCCGCCGTCAGATGCGTATGCGGCGGCACCGCTTCCGTACAGGGCCGCTGTACGGCGACCGTGCGGTACCGGTGCCGGCGCAGCACCCGTCCGTCCGTCAGACACAGGGCGGGAGCCCGCAGCGGACGGATCCGGACCTCGCCCGCAGGCAGCGGCGCGCTCGCCGTGGCGGACGGCCGGGGCGTCTCCGCCGTGGCGCGGGGCTGCCCACCGCCGTCCCCGGTCAGCAGCGGTATGCCCACCACGAGCAGCAGCGCCACCAGCGCGACGGCGCCGCCCGTCAGCACCTTCCGGTTCCCGTAAGGGCTCCGGCGCACAACGCCCGGTGCGGCGGCGCCGGACGTCTCCCCGGCGCCCGGTGGCTCCCCGGCCGTGGCCGCTTCCCGCTCCTCGATGCGCTGCCGGGCCGCGAGCCACTCCCCGGCCTCGTCCTCCGTGCAGCCGCACGCGCGGACGAAGACGGCGAGCAGCTCGGCCCTCGGCAGGGTCCGTCTGCGCAGGACATCGGCGAGCGTGCTGCGGGCGAGGACCTCGCCCCTTTCCGCCGCCCGCTGTTCGAGCCGGCGGTACGTCAATTGTGTGCGGTCCTTGAGCTGTTGCATCAGCTCGACGAGTGCGGCCGCATCACCGGCCTCCCGTGGGCATAAGCCGCCGGATCCCCCCGTGCTTCCCATGCGAGCCATTGAACCGTCGCCCGGCCGCGGCCACAACACCCGTTCCCGTCGCCCCGGACAGCGTCCTTCCGCCCTCCGGACAAGACCTCGCCCCCTCGTCCGGCCTGCCCGGACAGCCGCGGCGTGTCCGGGTCGGCCGTTTCCCCTTGCCGGACACCGCCGACCCCAGCATCGTCATGTCCTGCCCGGCCGGCACCGTCCAGATCATCAACGGCTCACCACACAACGGGAGATATTCCGATGGGAATGCGTCACCGGATCGTTCCGCTCGCCGCCGCACTGGCTCTCACCGGCGGTCTCGCCGCCACCGAGGCCGCCCCCGCGCTCGCCGCCCACCCGGCGTCCGGACCGTCAGCGCGGGCGGCCGCCGCGGGCGGGACGTACCTCTACTTCAACAAGAACCGGAGCAACCCGAGCAACTCGGCGCTCTACCTGATGAAGAGCGTCCCGAACGCCAAGGACAAGGTGCTCGCCAAGTACCGTGCGGGCTCCGGCAACGGCGGGCGCAACGGCAAGAACGAGTGCGCGAGCATGCAGGGCTGGCTGCCCAACGGCAACTACCGGGTGCTGGCCCACACCCCGCACCACAACGGCGGGTCCCGGGGCATCAACGGCTACGCGATCCAGGTCCAGGACAAGGTGTGCAAGAACGGCAGGACCAAGCGCACCGAGCTGTTCGTCCACAGCGAGATGAAGCCCAACGGCACCCAGGGCGCCCGGCAGCCCGGCCGGGACAACCCCTACCGCTGGGACGGCGTCCGCGACTACTACTCGCTGGGCTGCATCAAGCTGACCCCGGCCCACATCAAGAACCTCTTCTCGAAGGCCGCGCACTACGGCTGGCCGAAGAAGCTCAAGGTCGTCAGCTGAACCGTCGGCACCGGCCGACCCGGTAGGCACGGGGGCCACGGGGGGTACGGGGGTACGGGGGTACGGGGGTACGGGGGAACACTGGTGGGGCGCACCCGGTCGACCGGGTGCGCCCCTTCACGCATGACGCGTACGCCGCCGCGCGTGATGTTCAGGACGAGCCACGTCAGCTCTGGAAGCGGCCCTCGGCGGCGTCCATCGAGTCCTGGGCGGGCTGGCGGCTCTGCTGGCCACGCTCACGCGGCTGCGTGCCACGCTCCTGGCCACCCTGGCGCCGGTCCTGGTCCTGGCGCTGACCGCCACGCTCCTGGTCCTGACGCTGACCGCCGTGCTCGCGGTCCTGGCGCTGGCCGCCGCGCTCGTTACCCTGCTCGCGAGCGTCGCCCACGGCCTTGTTCGCCTGGTCCTTGAGCTCGTTGGCCTTGTCCTGGAACTGGTCCTTGATGCCCATGCTGTTCACTCCTAGTGGGGTGTAGGGGGGTTGGGCCCCGTTCAGCGTGACACGCCCGGACATTGCTCGCATTTCGATCACGAATGACTACTCTCCGTGATATGCAAGGCCGCTCACCAGCCGGCCCGGCGGCCGCTCACCGCCCGGTTCACCGGCCCGCCCGAGCCTTCTCGTCCGCCTCACCTCCGGCGCCCACCAGGCCGACCCGCATGCCGTCCAGCCGGTCCCCGAACCGCCGCATCTCCCGCTGGCCCACCGACCCGATGAGCGAGGGCAGATACCCGCGGAGCGACTGCATCCCGCGCAGCCACCACTGCCCGTAGACATGCGCGGAGCGGCGCTCGACGCCCGCGACGATCCGGTCGACGGCGGGGCCCAGCGGATAGGTCTTGTTCGACGGCCAGGGCAGCCGGGAGCGCAGCTCGCGCATGACGTCGTCCTGGTCCGCGCCGCGCACCATGTCGGTGTCGGTCCAGCTGAGATAGCCGACCCCGACCCGTACGCCCTTGTGGCCGACCTCGGCGCGCAGGCTGTGCGCGAACGCCTCGACGCCCGACTTGGAGGCGCAGTAGGCGGTCATCATCGGCGCCGGGGTGATCGCGGCCAGCGAGGCGATCTGCAGGAAGTAGCCGCGGGATGCCATGAGGGCGGGAAGGAAGGCGCGGCCGGTGACCGCACCGCCGATGAGGTTGACCTCGATGACCCGCCGCCAGGAGACCGGGTCGGAGTCGGCGAACGGGCCGCCGGTCGCCACCCCGGCGTTGGCGACGACCACATCCACCTTCCCGAAGCGGTCCTTGACCTCGCCCGCCACCCGGGCCATCTCCTCGTGGTCGGTGACATCGGCGTGCCAGTGGTGCACCGGACCGTGCAGCGAGGCGGCAACGCCCCGCAGCTCGTCCGGCTCCAGGCCGACCAGCGCCAGCGTCGCACCGCGCGCCGACAGCTTGCGGGCCAGCAGCGCACCGACCCCACGGGCCGCGCCGGTGACGACGACGACCTGCCCCTCCAGGCTCCTGCTCGCACTCATACCGTCTTCTCCTTCTTCTGCCGCGTGGAGCGGGGGACTTCGGGGGCCGCGGCCTCCCCGGCCTCGGCGTCGGTGGCGGGCCCGGCGTCGGTGCCGGTGGCGGGTCCGGCGTCGGTGCCGGTGGCGGGTCCGGCGTCAGGTCCGGCGTCGGTGCCGGTGCCCGGCGACCGCAGATGGTCCTTGACGAGCGCGCGCAGCAGGCCGGCGACCGCGCCGGGGTCCTCGATCGGCGTCATATGTCCCAGGCCCGGCAGCTCGGTCAGACCGAGGCAGTCGGGGAGGACCGAGGCCAGCCGGCGGGCGTGCACGATCGGGGTGAGCCGGTCGGCGGTGCCCGCGATGACCGCGGTCGGCAGCTCCAGCCTGCCGACGCCGCCGGTCAGTTCGAGACCGGCCAGCACCTTGCCCCAGCGGGCCCGCACCCCGGTCGGGCAGGCGTGCACGATCTGCGCACAGGCCTCGATCTGCTCGGCGGTGGCGCCGGGGCCCATGGTGGCGTACTTCAGGGCGCGCTTGGTGAGCGGCGACACCGGGCCGAGCGGCGCCCGCGAGCGCAGCATCACACGGTGCGCACGGCGCCGGCCCTGTGGGCTGCGCAGCGGGAACACCCTGGATTCGGCGGGCAGATCGGCGCTTCCGGTGCTGCACAACAGCGCGGCGGCGGCCCGCTCGCGCAGCTGCGGCCGCTCGGCGGCGGCCATGATCGTCATGCCGCCCATGGAGTGGCCGCCCACCACGGCGCGTTCGTCCGGCCGCAGGGTGGCTTCCAGTACGGCCACCAGGTCGTCGGCGAGCGCAGGGGTGCTGTGGCCCGCCGGACCGGCGGCGGGGCTGCGGCCGTGACCGCGCTGGTCGTAGACGACGACCTTGTGGTCGGCGGCCAGGTCCCGGACGACCGGGGCCCAGAAGGCGGTCGAGCAGGTCCAGCCGTGCGCCAGGACGACGGCCGGCGCGTCCTCGGGGCCGTGGATCTCGGCGTACAGCCGGGCGCCGTCGGCCGAGACGGCGGTCAGCGTCGTACGGGGCACCGGCGGCGCGTAGGGGCCGGTGGTGACGTATCCGGGCCGGCGGCTCATGCGGCCACCTCCGTACGCGTGCCGTCGGTCCGGTCCGCGGGCGGGCCGGCCGGTGGCCGCAGCACCTCGTACTCCGCGAGGTCGACCTGCCGGGTGGCCTTCTTGAACTCCCCGGTCGTCCCCGGCCAGACGGTGGTGTTGCGGCCGCCGGCGTCCAGATACCAGCTGTCGCAGCCGCCGGTGCTCCACACCGTGCGCGCCATCCGCTGCTGGATCATGTGGTTCCACTCCTGTACGGCGGACGGCCGGGCGTCGAGTGCGATCTTTCCGCCGAGGACGTCCAGCTGGCGCATGAAGTCGGCCAGGTAGTTCAGCTGCGCCTCGATCATCAGGATCATCGAGCTGTTCCCGAGGCCGGTGTTGGGCCCGATGAGGGTGAGGAAGTTGGGGAATCCGGCCGCGCTGGCACCGCGCAGCGACTCCATGCCGTCCTTCCACTCCTCGGCCACCGTCGTCCCGTTGGCGCCGGTCACCCGCTGCGCGATCGGCATGTCCGTCACATGGAACCCGGTGCCGAAGACGATCGCGTCGGCCTCCGTCTCGCTCCCGTCGGACCCCACGAGGGTGCTGCCGCGCACCTCCTTCAACCCCGCGGCGACCACCTCCACATTGGGCTGCGCCAGGGCCGGGTAATACGTGTTGGAGAGCAGGATCCGCTTGCAGCCGATGCGGTAGTCGGGGGTCAGCGCGGCCCGCAGCACCGGATCCTTGATGGCCTTCTTCATATGGTTCCTGGCCAGGAACTCGATCAGCCCCAGCTCCTTGGGGCGCTTGGTGAAGGCGCTGACCTGCAGCTCACGGATGCCCCACAGCAGCCCGCGGCGCGCGGCCCGGGTCGCCGGCAGCTTGGTGTGCAGCCATTTCTCGGCCGCGCTGATCTTGCGGTCGGCGCGCGGCAGCACCCAGGGCGGGGTGCGCTGGAAGAGCGTGAGGCGCTCCACGTCCGGCTGGATGGCCGGCACGATCTGGATCGCCGAGGCCCCCGTACCGATCATGGCGACGCGCTTGCCGCGCAGGTCGTCGTCGTGGTCCCAGCGGGCGGAGTGCGAGACGGTGCCGGGGAAGGTGTCCAGCCCCGGTATGTCGGGGACCTTGGGGTCCGACAGCGGCCCGGTCGCCGAGACCACGACATCCGCGGTCAGCGCCCCACCGGCCGTCTCCACCTCCCAGTGCAGCGCCTCGGCGTCCCACCGCATGCCGAGCACCTCCGAGTTGAAGCGGAGGTGCGGACGCAGTCCGAAGGTGTCGGTGACCCGCTCCAGGTACGCCCGGATGTGCGGCTGCCCGGAGAAGTTCCGCGGCCACTCCGGGTTGGGCGCGAAGGAGAAGGAGTACAGATGCGAGGGCACATCGCACGCGCATCCCGGATAGGTGTTGTCCCGCCAGGTGCCGCCCACCGCGTCGGCCCGCTCCAGGACCACGAAGTCGGTGATCCCCTGGCGCCGCAGCCGGACGGCCGCGCCCAGACCACCGAAGCCCGATCCGATCACCGCAACCCGCACATGCCTGCGCTCGCGCTCGGCCATCCCGCCGCCTCCCGAGTTCGACGTACTTCACTGCCATCTTCGATGCCGTGACACCCGACGCCACAGCCGCCCCCGCCAGACCACGCCAGCAATCACTGGCGCAATTGGAGACTAGGGCAGCTACGTACCGAGCGGTAGGGGTCGGGCGGCAGGAAGTTACCGCTGGTTGCACCGCGGTCCCGCGCCGTACCCCCGGGCATAGGCTGAACCCGTGGCAGCGAACGAGAACCCCCAGGACGCGCGCACAGAACCCGCGGCACACCTCCCGGCGCGCGAATTCCGCATGGCCGACCTGGCCAGGGAAGCCGGTATCACCGTCCGTACGCTGCGCTTCTACCGCGAGCGCAAGCTCATCCCGCCCCCGCGCCGCGAGGGCCGGATCGCCTGGTACAACGAGCACCACCTCGCCCGCCTGCGCACCATCGGCGCCCTCCTGGAGCGCGGCCACACCCTCGGCGGCATCGCCGAACTCCTCTCGGCCTTCGACACCGGCCGCGACGTGGGCGAACTGCTCGGCCTGGAGAACCCCCTCGTTGCGCCCTGGTCAGAGGAGACACCGGTACGCCTGACCCCCGAGGAACTCGCCGACCACTTCAGCGAGGACATCACCGCCGAGAACCTCACCGCGTCCCTGGACATCGGCTACCTCGCCGTCGACGGCGACGAGTTCGTCCACATCAGCCGCCGCCTGCTGGACGCCTCCACCGAACTCGTCAACCGGGGCATCCCGTTGGCCGCCGTCCTCGAAGCCGGCCGCCAGGTACGCGCCCATGCCGACGCCCTCGCCGACATCTTCACCACCCTCATCCGCACCCACGTCCTCGCCGACGTCCTCGCCCGCAGCTCGGCGGGCGAGCCCCCCGGCCCCCACGAGGTCGACCACATCGCCGAGACCATCGAAAAGCTCCGCCCGCTCTCCAAGGGCGTGGTCGAGGCCGAACTCTCGATGGCCGTGGACCGCCGCGTCCGCACGGAGCTGGCGACATGGCTGCGGGAACAGGAGCGGGAGGGGGAGTGAGCACGGGCCGCCGGGCGGCCGGGGCTCATCCGGGCCGCGGCGGGGCCCCGGCAAAGTGGTCGGACAGGCGCCGCAGGGCGAGGTCCCGTTCGGCCGATGTCTCCTCGGACGCGACGAGTTTCCCGGCGTAGATGCGCACCATCCCGGCCCGCGCGAAGTGGCCCTCGGCCTGTTCCTCGAGAAGGTGCCCCTCGCACAGCTCGGCGAGATGACGGCGGGTGCGCTCCAGATCGCGTCCGGCCAGTGCCGCGGCGGCGTGGACCTCCACGTCCGGGCCGGGGACCAGCCCGAGGAGGCGGAACAGCCGGGCGGCACCGCTCGACAGCGCGCGATAGCTGAGGTGGAGACCGGCCTCCATGGACAGGTCCGGATCGGCCGCGGACAGCTCACACAGCCGGTGCCGCTCATCGGCCAGCTTCTTCGTCCAGTCCGCCAGCGACCATCCGACGTGCGCCATCAGCCGTGCGGCGGCGATCCGCAGCGCCAGCGGCAGCCGGTCGCACCGCTCGACGAGCTCCCGGGCAGCGGCTCCCTCCGCCGCGATGCGCTGCCGCCCCAGCGCGGTGCCCAGCAGCTCCAGGGCGTCGTCCGCCGGCAGCGGCCCCACCGTGACCAGCGCCGCCCCGTCGCGGATCACCAGTCCGCTCAGCCGTCTTCGGCTGGTCACCACGGCCGGACAGCCCGGGGTCGCGGGCAGCAGAGGACGGACCTGGTCGGCCGTTCCGGCATTGTCCAGCAGGACGAGCATCCGCCGTCCGGCGAGCAGCGAACGGTAGAGCGCCGAGCGCTCCGGCACGGAGTCGGGGATCTGTGCGTCCGGTATCCCCAGCGCCCGCAGAAAGGCCGACAGAACGGTGCCCGCCCTCATCGGGGGACGCTCGAAGCCCCGCAGGTCGGCGAAGAGCTGTCCGTCGGGGAACTCGGCCTTGAGCCGGTGCGCCCAGTGAACCGCCAGCGTGGTCTTGCCGGCCCCTCCCCCGCCCGCGAGCACCACACAGCCCGGTGCCGGTACGCGGTCCAGGTTCTGGTCCAGCGCGGCGATCTCGCTCGCACGCCCGCAGAAGTCGGCGATGCGGGGCGGGAGTTGCGCAACGGAGGGCGGCGGAGCCGGCGGGCGGTCGGAGGCGTGCAGCGCGGCGGGGCCGGGACCGGCCGGCGGGCGGTGGGAGAGGTGCGGCACGACCGCCGGCTTCCCGCCGAGCACCGCCAGATACGTCTCGCCGAGGGCCGGGCCCGGATCGATGCCCAGCTGGTCCTTCAGGTGCCGTCTGGTCCGGTGGAAATGATCGAGGGCTTCGGCCTGTCTGCCGCTCGCCTGCAGCGCCCGCATCAGCAGAGCGGTCAGCTCCTCGTGCAGCGGATGCTCCGCGAGCCAGGCGGCCAACTCCGTGACCAGCTCCCCGTAACGGCCGAGCAGCAACAGCTTCGCCCCGAGCTCCTGCAGCGCCGCCACCCTCGCCTGGGTCAGGCCGACGCCCAGCGTCCGCCTGACCCGGTCGCCGGCCACATCCGCCAGCGCCTCACCACGCCACAGACCGAGCGCCTGGCGCAGCTTCGCGACGGCGGTCCACGGTTCGGCCTCGCGGGCGCCGGACACCAGTTCCCTGAACCGGTTGACATCCACCGCACACGGGTCGGCGATCAGCACATACCCCTGGCCGCGGGTGGCGATTTCGGCCTGGCCCGCCAGCAACTGCCGCAAGCGATGCACATGGTTGTGGACCACGCCTCTGGCCCTGGCCGGCGGATCCGCGTCCCATGCCAGGTCGATCAGTCTGCCCACCGGGATCACGTGATTGACCTCGCTGATCAGAATCGCGGCCACGGTACGCAATCGGCCCGCTCCCAGACTCAGCAGGCGCCCATTGTTCACTTCAATTTCAACCGGCCCCAGTAGCCGCAACTGAACCATTGTGCCCCCGAGTTCATGCCGTCGATGCGCGCACAGCAAACCGCCGTTTTGTCAGCGAAGACCACCGGGGGGAACACCGGGTTCCGTTTCACTCGCCCGCTCTCACTATGTGGACGCGGACGGTGAATTGACGGAAAGTCAGTGAAACATGCGGACCATCTGCGGAGTACGTGATCACGATGTGAGCGGTTCATGAGCGAGGCCGCGAAACATCGTTCCTGCCCGTCGCAGCGGCAATCCCCTGGCGGCTGCCCGGGCCGGCTCTCCGATCCCCGATACCCGCATCGGGGATCGGAGAGGACCGCCATCCGTACCCATGGAGGAGAACCATGTTCACCAAGACTGTTGCGAAGAAGGGCCTTGCGGCGGCAGCGCTGTGCGCAGCACTGAGCGGCACGGCCGTCGCCTTCCCGGCGACGGCGTCGGCCGCCCCGGTCGCTGCCGCCGCCGCGGCGGGCGAATCGCCGGTCGATGTCGGCGCCAACGCGAACCTGAACTTCAACGTCGACGTTCTCGGCATTGCCAACAAGATCGAAGCGTCGATCAAGACCGCCCAGAACCGCGAAGGCTTCGTCAAGAACCTCATGGAGTCCGCGTTCTACGCGAGCGGCCAGCACTACAACGTCATGGTCCACAACCTCAGCCAGGGATATGAGGACCACCTCAACGGAGTGAAGCAGTACGGCTCGGCCACTTACGACGGCGTCACCTACGGAATCTGGATCTTCGAGGACGGCGAGTTCACCAACAAGGGCGACGGCGGCTTCATCAACTGGGCCTTCAGGGGCGTCTGGGAGCGCCCCGACAACGGCGGCTACGTGAAGTTCTCCCGCATCTCCTGACGCACCGGCCGGGCAACCGCCCCGGCCACCTCGCATGACGGCCCGCCGGAACATCCAGCGGGCCGTTCTGCTGCGGGGAAGCGCCCGCCGGGGATGACGGGACAGCCCTCAGCGGTCGAAGACGACCGTCACCGGCGCATGGTCGGACCACCGCTGGTCATAGCTGGCCGCCCGCTCCACGTACGCCTTCACCGCTCGCTGCGCCAGGCCGGGCGTGGCCATGGCGTAGTCGATGCGCCATCCCGCGTCGTTGTCGAAGGCGCGGCCCCGGTAGGACCACCACGAGTACGGGCCCTCGGTGTCCGGGTACAGGCTGCGGACGACGTCCACATAACCGCCGTGGGTCTCGTCGAGGACATCGGTCAGCCAGCCGCGCTCCTCCGGGAGGAAGCCGGACTTCTTCTGGTTGGCCTTCCAGTTCTTCAGGTCGGCCTCCTGGTGGGCGATGTTCCAGTCACCGCACACCACCACCTCACGGCCGTCCGCGGCGGAGCGCTTGCGCAGGTCGACGAGGTAGGGCAGGAACTCCGCCATGAAGCGTTCCTTCTCGTCCTGCCGCTCCGTGCCGACCTCGCCGGAGGGCAGGTAGAGGCTGGCGACGGTCACACCGGGCAGGTCCGCCTCGGCATACCGCCCGCTGCCGTCGAATTCCGCCGACCCGAAGCCCACCTGCACCCGCTCCGGCTCCCGCCGGGTGTACAGCGAGACCCCGGCCCGGCCCTTGGCCGCCGCCGGGGCATGCACGGTGTGCCACCCCGCGGGCTCCCGCACCTCCTCCGGGAGCTGAGCGGTCTCGGCCCGCACCTCCTGCAGGCACAGCACATCGGCCGCGGTCTCCGCCAGCCACGGGACAAAGCCCTTCTTGGCCGCGGCGCGGAGTCCGTTCACATTCACAGAGGTCACGGTGAGCATCCCGGCACGATACCCATCCCCCGGACCTCGTCGCGCCGGGCACCCGCTCACCCGTACGATTTCTGGAATGGAGATACGCCCCGTCCGCTACGACCACCCCGACGCGATCACGCTCGATGCGCTGGTCCAGCAGGAGTACGTCCGGCGCTACGGCGACGGCGACATGACGCCGCTGGACCCGGAGATGTTCACCCCTCCGCACGGTACGTATCTGATCGCCTACGACGGCGCCCGTCCGCTGGCCACCGGTGGATGGCGGCGGCAGGAGGACGCGGCGGAGGGGTACGCGGCCGGCGACGCCGAGATCAAGCGGATGTTCGTGGTCGCCGAGGCGCGCGGCCGGGGGCTGGCCCGGCGGATCCTGGCCGCCCTGGAAGCGGACGCACGGGCCGCGGGGCGCTCCCGCATGGTGCTGGAGACCGGCACCGAGCAGCCCGAAGCGCTGGCACTGTATGCGTCCAGCGGTTATGCGCTGGTCGAGAAGTTCGGGCTGTACCGGACGTATGACGAGAGCCGGTGCATGGCGAAGTCGCTGGTGGCGGCTGTCTGAGGAGCCCCGCGGCGGCCCTGGGCCCGTCGGCGGCCGGCCCGTGCGCGCGACCGGCCCGGAACCCTTTGTTGACATGCCTCCGGGCCGCTCCCCATACTCATTCCACTAATCAACTAGCTAAAGGGGGGATCCGGGTGAGCGACCCGAGCCCGTGGGCCGTCGAGGCCGTAGGACTGGGGAAGAAGTACCGCCGCGGCTGGGCACTGCGCGACTGCTCCTTCCGGCTCCCCGCCGGCCACATCTGTGCACTCGTCGGGCCCAACGGCGCGGGCAAGAGCACGTTCCTGGGCACCGCGACCCGGCTGCTGCAACCGACCACCGGGACGCTGAAGCTGTTCGGCGTCCCGGTCTCCGACCCGGCCGTCCTGCAGCGGGTCGCCTTCCTCGCGCAGGACAAGCCCCTCTACCCGCGCTTCACCGTGGCCGAGACCCTGCGGCTGGGCCGTGAGCTGAACCCGCGCTGGGACCAGGCGCTGGCCGAGCGGATCGTACGGTCCGGGAAGGTGCCGCTCAGCGCCCGGATCGGCACCCTCTCGGGCGGCCAGCGCACCCGCGTCGCCTTCGCCCTCGCCTTCGGCAAGCGGCCGGAGCTGCTGCTGCTCGACGAGCCGATGTCCGACCTCGACCCGCTCGCCCGGCACGAGTTGTCGGGGCTGCTGATGGCCGAGGCCGCCGAGCACGGCACGACGGTCCTGATGTCGTCCCACATGCTCGCCGAGATGGAGGTCATGTGTGACTACCTCCTCGTCCTCGCCGAGGGCCGGCTGCGGATGGCCGGCCAGACCGAGGAGCTGGTGCCCGCGCACCTGCTGGTGACGGGGGTGGCCGACGGCGCCGACGGGGTGCCCGAGGAGCTGCGACGCCGGCACACCGTGGTCGAATCCCGGGTCACCGGGCGGCAGTTCAACGCCCTGATCCGGCCGCACGGCCCGCTCTCCGACAGCTGGGAGGCGCTGTCGCCGAGCCTGGAGGAGGTCCTGCTGGCCTATCTGCGTTCGCCCGACGCACCCACCCTGATCGCGGACGAGGCCCGTATCGACGGGCCGCGGGAGGCCGCCGCGTGAGCCGGACCGACACCGTCGGCCCATCGGGCGAAACGCGCGCGGACAGCGACCCCGCCCTGGCGGCCGCCCCGCGCCGCGGCCTGCTGCACGGCCTGCCCTGGCTGGTCTGGCGCCGGCACCGCTCGCTGCTGCGCCTCGCCCTGCTGATCACCGTCGTGGGCTGTGGCACCTTCGCCTACCAGCGCATTGGCGTGATGGACTTCCTGCACGCCAAGGGCGCCTCGCCGGGCGCCGGGGGGCAGGTGTCCACCGATTTCCAGAACAGCTTCGGCACGATGTTCAACAACGACACCCAGTTCCTGGAGCTCCTGCCGGTGCTCGCGGGCATGTTCCTCGGCGCGCCGCTGATCGCGGCCGAGCAGGAGCGCGGCACCATCAAGCTGGTCACCACCCAGTCGGTGAGCCGCGGCCGCTGGATCGCCGCCACGCTCGGTCTGCCGCTGGCCCTCGTCGTGCTGTGCACCACCCTGCTGTCGGCCGCCTTCACCTGGCTGTGGTCACCGGCCCACTCCCTGGTCGCCGACGGCGACTGGATGGAGAGCGGCGCATTCGACACCACCGGGCCGGTCCCGGTCGCCACGACCCTGTTCCTGACCGCCTGCGGCATCGCCCTCGGCATGCTGATCAAGCGGGTGACGGCGGCGATGGCGGCCACCGCCGTCCTCGCTGCCGTCACCGCCGTGGTCTGGGGCGCAAAGGTGCGCCCCCTCCTCGGCACGCTGCGCAGCGTGCGCTACCCGTACGACGGCGACGGCCCCCGGCTGCCGCCCGGCGCCGTACGGATCGACGACTGGGTGTCCACCGCGGACGGCAAGCTCTACGGCTACGGCACCTGCGTCAACGGCGACGCCGAGGCCTGCCGGGCCAGGCTGGGCATCGTCAACCGGGTGACGCAGTACTTCGACTACGGGCAGATGGCGGGGATGCAGTGGCTGGGCGCGGGAATTCTGCTGGCGCTGACCGCCGTGGTCCTCGTGTTCGTCGTGTGGCGGGCACACCGGCGGCCGTTCTGAACGGCGAGACGCGCGAGCGACGGTGCGCGCGCCGGCCCGCCGGTTCCTCCCGTACGGGGAACACCCCGGGAGGCGCTTTGACACCCGGCACGGCCGGCCCGATCATCAAGCGGTCGGGCAGCACGGTCCCGGCGGCAGACAGGGCGGCTCGGTCGGAAGAAGCAGAGAGGTGGTGAGCGTCGTCGAGTTCCGGATCGACCGCCGCAGCGGCGTCGCCACCTATCTCCAGATCGTCCAACAGGTCCAGCAGGCACTGCGGTTGGGCATCCTGGTGGAGGGCGACCGCCTGCCGACCGCCGCGCAGGTCGCCGCCACGACCAAGGTCAACCCCAATACGACCCTCAAGGCGTACCGCGAACTGGAGCGCGAGGGCCTGGTCGAACCGCGCCCCGGCCTCGGCACCTTCGTCAGCCGTACGCTCGCCCGCCCGGAATCCGCGGCGGACGCCCTGCTGCGCGAGGAGCTCCGCTCCTGGATGGACCGCGCCCGCGGGGAGGGGCTGGACCGGGAGGACGTCCAGGCGCTGGTGAACTCGGTGCTGCAGGACCGGTATCCGGACGGCTGAGCGGGACGGGGCGGGCTCCCGCCTGCTCGCCCCGCCGCGGCCGGCCGCCCGTACCGCACCGCGCTTGACCCTCACGCCACGTCAGGCCCCAGCCTGAAGACGGCACGCCCCGCCACCGGTGACACCACCACCGCGCCGGAAGGGGCGGGACGGCCGGACATGACGGGACGAAGGGCGCTGCGATGAGCTACTCGGTCGGGCAGGTCTCCGGCTTCGCCGGGATCACGGTGCGGACCGTGCACCACTACGACAAGGCCGGCCTGCTCTCCCCCAGTGACCGCAGCCCCGCCGGCTACCGCCTCTACAGCGACGCCGACCTCGCCCGGCTGCAGCAGATCCTCTTCTACCGGGAGCTCGGCTTCCCCCTCGACGAGATCGCCGCCCTCCTGGAAGACCCGCAGGCCAACGCCCTCGACCAGCTCCGCGCCCGGCACCGCCTCCTCAACGACCGGATCACCAAGCTGCAGCGGCTGGTCGAGGTCGCCGAACAGGCCATGGAGGTCCAGCAGACCGGTGTGGAGCTGACACCCGAGGAGCGGTTCGAGGTCTTCGGCGAGGTGACCTTCGACCTCACCTATGCCACCCAGACCCATCTGAAGTGGCAGCACCGCGAGAGCTACCAGCGCTCGATGGCACGGGCCGCCGAGCACTCCAAGGAGGACTGGGCGGAGATCATGGCCGAGGCCGCCGACTGGCGCCTGCGGCTCACCGCCGCCTTCGACGCCGAGGAACCCGCCGACGGCGAGCGCGCCATGGACCTCGCCGAGGAACACCGGCAGCACGTCACCCGCTGGTTCACCCCGTGCCCCACCGACATGCACGGCCGGATCGCCGACGGCTTCGTCACCGATCCCCGCTCCTTCGCCCTGGTCGTCCCGCCCACCGAACAACGGCCGGCCCTCGCCCCGTACCTGCGCACGGCCGTACACGCCAACGCCGCACGCCGCTCTCCGCCCCACGAAGCCTGAACGAGGCCGGAGCGAAGCCCGCACGAAGCCTGAACAAGGCCGGGGCGAAGCCCGCACGAAGCCTGAACGAGGCCGGAGCAAAACCCGCACGGAACCTGAACGAGGCCGGAGCGAAGCCTGATCGAGGCCTGAGCCCGCACCGCGCCCTCGGCCACCACACCGGCGCAGCCCGCCCGAACTCACCTCCCCCACCGCACATGCCACTCCGAACTCCCCCGGCCCGACCGTCAGACATCCGCCCACGGCCGGCTCACCTTCCCCCCGCGCGCACCCACGGCACCCC
This sequence comes from Streptomyces sp. NPDC054786, assembly GCF_053611685.1. Lineage (NCBI taxonomy): Bacteria > Bacillati > Actinomycetota > Actinomycetes > Kitasatosporales > Streptomycetaceae > Streptomyces > Streptomyces sp. NPDC054786. Next base: position 26,219 of record NZ_JBSHAW010000035.1, read on the forward strand.
CATGCCCGGCCCCGGCCGTATCGCTCCCCTCCCCTCCCCTCCCCTGACGCCACTCCACTCCCTGCCCGAAAGCGGACCGACCCATGACGAAGATCCTCATCACGGCCGCCGGATCGTACGGCGACGTCGCCCCGTACACCGGCGTGGGCACCCGGCTCCGCGCGGCCGGGCACGAGGTCGCCCTCGCCACCCACAACACCTACGCCGGCCTCGTACGCGCCGCCGGCCTGGAGTTCCGCCGCTTGCCGGCCGACCCCCGCACCCGGCGCCCCGACAGCGCCGGACAGGCGCAGCCCGCCGGCCCCGTCAGCAAACGCGCCCTCATGCGCCAGGCCGCCGCCTTCATCAAGGAACTGGGCGGCGGAATCGCCGACGCCGCCCACGAGGACACCGGCCTCCTCCTGCTCTCCACCACCACCGCACCACTCGGCCACCACCTCGCCGAGGCGCTGGAGATCCCATCCCTGGACCTGCCCCTGGTGCCCAGCGCCCCCACCGGCGACTTCGCCCCGGTCGTCAGCGGCGGCCGCTCACTGGGCCGCTGGGGCAACCGCGCCGCCGGCCGCCTCTCGCTCCGCATCATCGACCGCCTCTACGCCGATGCGGCCCGCGACCTCCGGGCCCGCCTCGGCCTGCCGCCCGCCACCCCCCGTGCAGTCCGCCGCCGCGCCGAAGCCGCCGGCCGGCCGGTCCTGCACGGCTTCAGCGAGGTTCTGGTGCCCCGCCCCGCGGACTGGCGTCCCGGCCTGGACGTGGTCGGAAACTGGTGGCCCTGGCATGCACCGGACGCCCAACTCCCGCCCGTGGTGGAGGACTTCCTCGCCGCGGGCCCGCCCCCGGTCTACCTCGGCTTCGGCAGCATGGCGGGTGGCGACGGCGAGCGCCTGAGCACCCTCGCGGTACGCGCCCTGCGTCGCGCCAAGGTCCGCGGCATCCTCCAGTCCGGCCGGGCCGGGCTGACCACCCGCCACACACCCGAGCACGCCGACGTCCTCAGCATCGGCGACGTCCCGCACGCTCTGCTCTTCCCGCGGATGTCCGCCGTGGTGCACCACTGCGGCGCCGGCACCACCGCCGCGGGACTGCGCGCAGGCGTCCCCACCGTCCCGGTCCCGGTCACCGCCGACCAGCCGTTCTGGGCCGCCCGCCTGGCCTCCCTGGGCGCCGCCACCGCCCCGATCCCCTTCCAGGAGCTGTCCGCCGACCACGCCGTCGCCCGCCTGGCCCACGCCCTCACCCAGGCCACCGCCACCCCCGCCCGCCGCGACCACGCCACCGAGGCCGCCCACCGCCTCACCTCCGAGGACGGCGCCGGCGCGGTCCTCAAGGCGGTCGAGCGCCTGGGGTGGTGACACGACCGGGGCCGCAGCGGCGAGACGACGGGGCACGAAGTGGCGAGACCACCGGAGGCCTTGGAGTGTGAGACGGCCGGCCCCCATCCGCTCCCCCGCTCACCCATCCGGACGCCCGGCCCGGCAAGGCTCACCCGCCGGGCCAACCTCCACCCGTTCGGCGGCCCGGCGGCCCGCCCCAGGATGCGACCACCCGCCACAAGGCGTGGGCTCACCACTATGACCACATTCCGCAAACGCCCCCTGCTTCGCAGAATGCTGCTCCACGCCATAGCCACGGCGGCCATGGGCTCCGTCCTCACGCTGGCGGCATCCCAGGCGGCCCAGGCCGCCCCCGCCGGCAGCTGGACCCACCCCACGACCGCCCACTACCGCATCAGCTCGCCCTATGGCGTACGCGGCACCTGGCGTGCCGGCCACCACACCGGCATCGACCTCGCCGTCCGCTCCGGAACCCGGGTCAGATCCGTGGGGTCGGGCACCGTCGTCCTCGCCAAGAGGTCAGGCGCCTACGGCAAGGCCGTGACGATCCGGATGAACGACGGCCGCTACATCCTCTTCGGTCATCTCTCGCGCATCACCGTCCGCCCGGGCCAGAAAGTCCGCGCCCGCACCCGCCTCGGCTACAGCGGCGCCACCGGCCGCGTCACCGGCCCCCACCTCCACTTCGAGGTACGCAAGAGCCGCCGCTACGGCTCGGACATCAATCCCCTCACCTACCTCGCCAGACACGGCGTCCGTCTCACCTCGCGCTCCTTCGCCCGCTGAACCCCGCAGGCGGCGCAAGTGCGGACCCGGCCCACCGGCATCGGACGCCGGGCATCGGACGCCGGTGGGCGGCAACCACCCCGGCGACCGGGCGCCTCACCCGTAGTTGCCGTACCCCACTGTCACTCGGCACGAAAAAGCCCCCACCGGATATCCCCGGCAGGGGCTTTGACGTGTTGTCTGTGGACCTGAGGGGATTCGAACCCCTGACCCCCTCGTTGCGAACTACCGGCGGGCTGGCCGTTGAGGTCTGCTGGCGTGGTCAGCAGGGCGCTGGAGGGGGATGGTGGGCGTTACCGGTTCCTGCGGTTGCGGTACTTCGCTGCTGTACAGCAGGTGGCGCCGAAGAGTCCTGCGACGGTCACGGCAGTGCCGTAGGCGCTTGCCACTTGGGCCGCCGGCGCCCACACGATCACCAGAATCATGATGACCGTGACCGTCCACGGCCGTACGTCAATTGACAGCCCCCCAGGGGGGTTGGGCACACTCGTCATTGAGCCTCCATGGTTCATTGGCCCGCCTGTCTCTCCGCCCGCGAAAGTGGTTCGACATGGCGGGCCTTCGCCTGTTCGGACAACAGCAATGGTGCCTCGTCCCCGAACCCTCCAGGACGACATCAGGAAAGATCAACACCCCCCTAACAGGCCCTCTGACCTGCGGAAACCATTGCGTCGCAATGAGAATTTGCTAGCGCAGGCACCGCGCCACACCCAGCACGTTTACGCTCCTTCCGCTGCCCCGAATGACGGCCGGCCGGCTGACCTGCACGCTCTCCAAGCCCGGAACATCGCGCTCCACCCCCTCAATGGGATTGGCCGAAACTTGTCGTTTTCCCACGGAGGGTCACTCAGCGGAGCGCCCGTGACGAGCTCAGGCACATCGCGGCAGCAGCTGCTCCCCCTCAGCCACGTCTCAGGGCGCGGTCCGCTCACGCTCTCGCATCTGTGACGGTGGCGGTACGGCGATCGGCCCTTGCCCGCCTGTGTGCCCGGAGTGCTGGGGTCTCACCTGGGACAGCGTGAATCTCGATGCCGGAGAGATCACGGTGGAACGACAGCTCCAGCGCGTCGCGCGGCGACTGGTGCACGACGAGACGAAGACCGAGGCTTCGACCGCGATGCTTCCCCTGCCGGACATCTGCGTGACGGCTCTTCAGCTTCGCCGAAAGGCCCAGGAAGCAGCCAAACAGGCGGCCGGAGAGCTGTGGTCGGACTCCGGGTTCGTATTCACCACGCGCTACGGCACCCGATCGAGCCGAGGAACTTCAACCGGGAGTTCGCCGCCCGGTCGGTCAAGGCCGGCGTCCGGAAGATCCGCTTGCATGACACGCGCCACACCTGTGGATCGCTCCTCGCCGCCCTCGACGTACACCCCCGGATCGCCATGCAGATCCTGCGGCACAGCAAGATCGCGGTAACCATGGAGATCTACACGCACGTGCCCTCGGAGTCGACGCGAAAGGCCCTGCGGAAGCTCGGCAAGCACCTCGGCAACCAGGCCGATCCCACGTAGTTGCTGTACTTCGCTGCTGTACCGCGTGAAAAAGCCCCCACCGGATCATCCCGGTGGGGGCTTTGACGTGCGGTGGACCTGAGGGGATTCGAACCCCTGACCCCCTCGTTGCGAACGAGGTGCGCTACCAGCTGCGCCACAGGCCCTTGCGACGAATGAAACTCTAGCATCTCGGTCGCGGTGCTCGGAAATCGCTTCCGGTGCTGGTCAGCGGAGGGCCGTCACTCGTTCGCCGCGCGCGGGCGGTCCTCGTTCTCGTACTGGTCGAAGAGGGGGGTGCGGCCTCGGGTGCGGCGGCCGGGGTGGGTGGGGCGGTCCCGTTGGGGGGTGTCGGGCTGGGGGCGGTCGGGGGCGGCGCTGGAGCGGGCGGAGCTCCAGGCGTCTTCGGCGTCCAGGTCGACATGGCTGGTGGCGCGGGGGGCGACCGGCGCGGTGACGTACGTGGGGAGGGGGACCGGGACCGGGTCCCAGCTGCCGGCGGCGGGGCGCGGGCGTTCGCGTTCGCGCTGCTGGTCGACCCACTCGGCGTGGTCGGTCTCCTCGACCAGGGCGCGGCGGCCCGCGGTGTGGGCGGGGGTTGCGGGGCGGGGCGGTTCCGGGGCGGCGTCGGCCGGGGTGTCAGCGCGGACGTCGGCCGGGTGGTCGTCGGCGGGCGGCGGCTCGGCCGCCTGCTGAGGGCGGGGCCGGCGTTCCCGCAGTCGCTGTGCTGCCGCCTCCGCCTTGCGCCGGTCCATGGTGAAGGTGAAGCGCCGCCGCTCCTGGGCGCGCAGGTAAATGATGTACGCGGTCAGGAGGAGGGCGGGGAGGGCGGGGGCCCAGAGGAAGGGGAGGCCGCCGACCGCGGCGACGATGGCGCCGGCGGTGAAGGTGAGGAAGAGGACGGTGGTGGTGCGCCGGCGGCGGGCGAGGGCCTTGGCGCGCTTGGTCCGCTCGGCGGCGGAGGGGCGCGGCGGGGCGGTCTGCACCCGGGTGTGGGGAGCCTCGGCCGGGTTCGCCGGCGCGGGGTCGCCGAAGGCCCGGGCGGCGGCCTCGTCGGCCGGGGCGTCCGGGTCCGCGTCGCCGCCCGCATCGTCGGCGGGGTACTCCCCGTGCGCCTTGTCGTAACGGCGCTGCATGGCCGCCCGTCCGGACAGCAGCCGGATGGCGGTGCTGAAGCGCTCGGTCGGACGGGCCTCGTTGAGCTCGTCCTGCCTACGGAGCCACATCGGCACCAAGTAGGCGGCCCAGGCCCCGACGATGACTGCGTAGATGAGGCCGCTGCTTCTCACAACTCACACGGTAGAGGGGTTTGCATGGGGCCATCCGCCAATTGGGCCGGTGTGTCGCACGATCTGGCTGATATCTCGAACTTTTTTGTGATGGTAGAGATCAGCGCGTCCGCCAATCCGGTCAATCAGGGAATGCATTCGAACATTTATTTTATTTGTGGGGTGTGCCGGGAGTACTGGGCTTCTCCCGCCGCCAGCGGTTGAGCAGGCCTTCGGGCACTTCTTCCGCGGTGAGGGCGAAAACCAAGTGGTCGCGCCAGCCGCCGTCGATGTGGAGGTAGCGCGGGCGCATGCCCTCTTCGCGAAAGCCGAGTTTTTCGACCACCCGGCGGCTGGGAACGTTCTCCGGGCGAATGCAGACCTCGATGCGGTGCAGTCCCACGGACCGGAAACAGTGGTCGACGGCGAGCGCCACCGCGGTCGGGATGACGCCGCGGCCGGCGACTTCCCGGTCGACCCAGTAGCCGATATGGCCGGAGCACATGGAGCCCCAGGTGATGCCCGCGACCGTCAGCTGACCGACGACCTGGCCGCGGTACTCGACGACGAACGGCAGCATCCGCCCGGCGTGTGCCTCGGCGCGGAGATGGCGGACCATCTGACGGTACGTGGGGCGGTGCGGCGGGGCGAGGCCGGGCGGGGGCGGCGGGATGGTCGCTTCCCAGGGGCGCAGCCAGTCGCGGTTACGGCGGTTCACCTCGCGCCAGGCCCGTTGGTCGCGCAGCTTTATCGGGCGGAGGGTCACCACTCCGTCCGTGAGGACCACCGGCCAGGGCGCGTTCAGCTCGGGCTCCCGGAAGGTCTGGGGTGGTCGCCGCCGCGGATCTGGTCGACGGCGTGCGACAGCAGGTCGGTGAGGACGGCGAGGCCGTCGCGGACTCCGCCGGAGGAACCGGGGAGGTTGACGATCAGGGTCGTACCGGCGACGCCCGCCAGGCCCCGGGAGAGCGCGGCGGTGGGGACCTTCGTACGGCCGGCGGCGCGGATCGCCTCGGGGATGCCGGGGACCTCGTAGTCCAGGACCCGGCGGGTGGCCTCGGGGGTGCGGTCGGTGGGCGAGAGGCCCGTGCCGCCGGTGGTGAGGACGACGGCGTAGCGGGAGGAGGAGACGGCTCCGCGCAGGGCGGCTTCGACCGGGTCGCCGTCCGGCACCACCTGCGGGCCGTCGACCTCGAAGCCCATGGCGGTCAGGCCCTCGGCGAGCAGCGGGCCGCTCTTGTCGGCGTAGATGCCGGCCGCGGCACGGTTGGAGGCGGTGATGACCAGGGCGCGGGCGGGGCTCATGACCGGCTCCAGTCGCCGGACTTGCCGCCGGTCTTCTCCTCCACACGGATGTCGGAGATCACCGCGGTCTTGTCAACGGCCTTGATCATGTCGATGACGGTGAGCGCGGCGATCGAGACGGCGGTCAGGGCCTCCATCTCGACGCCCGTGCGGTCGGTGGTCTTGACCGTGGCCGCGATCTCGACGGCGTCGTCGGTGAGGGAAAGATCCACCGTGACGCCGGAGACGGACAGCGGGTGGCAGAGCGGGATCAGCTCGGGGGTGCGCTTGGCGCCCATGATGCCGGCGATCCTGGCGGTGGCCAGGGCGTCGCCCTTGGGCATGCCCTCGCCCCGCAGCAGCTCGATGACCTGCGAGGAGACCAGAACGCGGCCGCGGGCGGCGGCCGTGCGGGCGGTGACGTCCTTCGCGGAGACGTCGACCATTCGCGCCGCGCCCGCCGCGTCGAGATGGGTGAGGTGTTGCTGGCCGCTGCTCATCGTTCTCCCGTTACCAAACTGCCGCCTGTGGGACGACACCGTACCCCCGGCGGCAGCGGGCTACCCGAGCAGGACGATGTCCACGTCCGCGCCCGCGGCGACCTCGGTGGTGTCCTCGGGGACGATGATCAGCGCGTTGGCGTGCGCCATGGCCTTGATCAGGTGGGAGCCGGAGCCGCCGACCGGGGTGACCGTACCGGCCTCGGCGTCGTAGGAGCCGCGCAGGAACTGGCGCTTCCCCTCGGGTGAGGAGGTGATGGCGTCGGTGCACCGGGCGGGGGTGGTGGGGCGGTGCACATCGGGCAGACCCATCAGGGCCCGGATGGCGGGGCGGACGAACAGCTCGAAGGAGACGTACGAGCTGACGGGGTTGCCGGGCAGCGCGAGGAGCGGGGTGCGGTCGGGGCCGATGAGGCCGAAGCCCTGGGGCTTGCCGGGCTGCATGGCGAGCTTGCGGAACTCGACGGCGCCCTCCTCCGCGGACAGGGCGGTCAGGGTCTCCTTGACCACGTCGTACGCGCCGACGCTGACGCCGCCGCTGGTGACGAGGATGTCGGCCCGGATGAGCTGGTCCTCCAGGGTGGAGCGGAGGGTCTCGGCGTCGTCGGCGACGGCGCCGACGCGGTAGGGGATGGCGCCGGCGGCTCGGGCGGCGGCGGTGAGCTGGAAGCTGTTGGAGTCGTGGATCTGGCCGGGGCCCAACGCCTCGCCGGGCTGGACCAGTTCGCTGCCGGTCGACATCACCACGACGCGGGGGCGGGGGCGCACCTTGACCGTGCCGCGGCCGATGGCGGCGAGCAGGCCGATCTGGGAGGGGCCGAGCACCGTGCCCGCCCGCAGGGCCGGCTCGCCTTCGGTGACGTCGCTGCCGCGGACGCGGATGTGGGCTCCCGCGGCGGCCGGGCGGTGGACACGGACCTCGCCGGCCGCGTCCTGCGGGGCGGCGCTGTGGGCGCGCATCGTGGCGGCCGGTCCCTCGCCCGTGCCGCCGTCGGTCCATTCGACGGGGACGACGGCCTCGGCGCCGGGCGGCAGCGGGGCGCCGGTCATGATGCGGACGGCCTGGCCGGGACCGACTTCCGGCAGCTCGCCGCTGCCCGCCGCGACGTCGCCGATGACGGTGAGGGCGACCGGAGCCGCTTCCGTGGCGCCCGCGACATCGGCGGTCCGGACCGCGTAGCCGTCCATGGAGCTGTTGTCGAAGGGCGGCAGGGCCACGGGGACCGTGATGTCCTCGACCAGGACGCAGCCCTGGGCTTCGAGGAGCTGCAGCTCGATCGGGTCCAGCGGGGCGATCCTCGCCAGGACGTCGTCGAGATGCTCGGCCACCGACCAGACGCGGTCCTGGTGGCGGGTCTGGCCGGTGGTGCCGTTCAACGTCTTACATCTCCTCGGTGACGTAACTGCGCAGCCAGGTCCGGAAGTCCGGGCCCAGGTCCTCACGTTCGCATGCCAGTCTGACAATGGCACGCAGATAGTCGCCGCGGTCGCCGGTGTCATAGCGGCGGCCCTTGAAGACCACGCCGTGCACCGGGCCGCCGAGGGCGGGGTCGGCGGCCAGCGCCTGGAGGGCGTCGGTGAGCTGGATTTCACCGCCGCGGCCCGGGGCCGTCTTGCGCAGCACCTCGAAGACGGCCGGGTCGAGGACGTAGCGGCCGATGATGGCGAGGTTGCTGGGAGCCTCGGCCGGGTCGGGCTTCTCGACCAGGTCGGAGACGACCACGACATCGTCGTCGTCGGTGGGGGCGGCGGCCGCGCAGCCGTAGAGGTGGATCTGCGCCGGGTCGACCTCCATGAGGGCGATGACGGAGCCGCCGTGCTGCTCCTGTATCTCGACCATGCGCTGCAGCAGCGGGTCGCGGGGGTCGATCAGGTCGTCGCCGAGGAGGACCGCGAAGGGCTGGTCGCCCACGTGCGGTGCGGCACACAGCACCGCATGGCCCAGGCCCCTGGGGTCGCCCTGCCGTACGTAGTGCATGGTCGCCAGGTCGCTGGATTCCTGCACCTTGGCGAGCCGGGACTCGTCGCCCTTGCGGTGCAGGGCCTCTTCGAGCTCGTAGTTGCGGTCGAAGTGGTCTTCCAGCGGGCGCTTGTTGCGGCCGGTCACCATCAGGACGTCGGAGAGTCCGGCGGCGGCCGCCTCCTCCACCACGTATTGGATGGCGGGCTTGTCGACGACCGGGAGCATCTCCTTGGGTGTGGCCTTTGTGGCGGGGAGAAACCGGGTGCCGAGGCCGGCTGCGGGGATGACAGCCTTGCTGATCCGTGTGTGCGATGGGGTCATGCGCGACACCATAACCGGCCCTATCGGAACGATGATGAGGGTCTGGTGAATAGAGCATGAGAGCGGGAGCAAGGGCGCACAGTGAGCATTGATCACGATAGAAAGCACAGGTTGCGGCGGGATCTCCTGGAGGTGAGGAGAGCGTTGCCACCGGATGTCATCGCCGCGACGGGTGAGGCGCTGGCCCGGCGGACGCTGGAGCTGGACGAGTTGGCCGCGCCCGTCCCCCCGCGCCGAGGCACCCCGCCGACCGTCGCCGCCTATGTGTCGATAGGTGGCGAACCCTCCACCCGCGCCCTGCTGGACCGGCTGCGGGCGGCCGGGGTGCGGGTGCTGCTGCCCGTCCTGCTGGCGGACAACGATCTGGACTGGGCGCGCTACGAGGGCGCCGAGCGGCTGGTACGGGCCGGCCGCGGACTGCTGGAGCCGGACGGGCGGCGGCTGGGCCCCGAGGCCGTCACGGAGGCGGATGTGGTGCTGCTGCCGGGGCTCGCGGTGGACCGCGGCGGGCTGCGGCTGGGGCGCGGCGGCGGCTCCTACGACCGGGTGCTGGCCCGGCTGGAGCGGGCCGATGCGCGGGCGTCGCTGGTGGTGCTGCTCTACGACGCGGAGGTGCTGGCCGAGGTGCCGGCCGAGCCGCACGACCGGCATGTGCATGCCGCGGTGACCCCGTCGGCGGTGCACCGGTTCACGGCGCCGGGGGCCCGTACGGAGGACTGAAGCGCGCTGTATACGGGCGGCCGGCAGTCACGGCCGGCGCGGAGCACGAAAGCCGTCGGGCGGACCGGAGACGTCCGGCCCGCCCGACGGCGCAGCGATCACCAGGTGGTGGCGGGAGCGCCGCCCGCCCCTACGGCGACAGGGTCAGCGTGTCCTTGCCCGCCTTCTTGACGGCGTCCTCGCTGTACGCCCAGGGCAGCAGGTCGCCCTTGGCCCACTTGTCGGTCTGGTCGTAGTAGTGGGCGTCGTAGGCGTGCCCGGAGGCGCCCGTGAGGTTGATCCAGCGGGACTTGTCGAGGTCGGCGAGGTTGACCACCATCCGCATCGACGGGACCCAGGTGACCTTGTAGCCGCCCGCGGCGTTCCAGCCGGTGGCGTCGACCGCGGCCTCGCCGCCGCCCAGGTTCCAGGGGCCGCGGTTGAACAGGCCCTGCAGCATGCCGGGACCGTCCGTGCCCAGGGTCTGGTTCTTCAGGAACATCTGGTGCAGCCGTCCCCAGCTCCAGTTGTCGATGTTCTTGCCCAGCTTGGAGGTCAGCTCGTAGCGCGCGTCCGTCATGGCGTGCGCCAGGAGCTGGTCGCGGTTCTTGTCGCCGGGGCGGTTCGGCCGGTCCTCGGTCTTCCACCAGGCGTTGTTGGGGTCGTCCAGGATGCCGCGGACGACCTCGTACCACCGGTCGCCGCCGTCGGGCTGGGCGCTGTCACCGTCCCGCTCGCCGCATTCGCGGACGTACTTGTCGTTCTCGTCGGCGGGTCCGGTCTCGTCGGCCGGGCGGACGGTCAGGCACTGGCCGTCGGGGCGCAGCTCCTTGGGCATCTTGTTGCCGAAGGCGAGCTTGAGGGTGTTGCGCCAGACGGCGTTGAAGTAGGCGGCCGCGGCGGAGTCGGGCTCCTGGGTGAAGTCCCAGCCCTCCAGCAGCTGCTGGGCGTCGCGGACGTACTTGTCCTTGATGTCGATCTTCGTGAGGTAGGGCGTCAGCAGCCGGGCGATCTCGCTGCTGTTGTCCTTCTGGAAGGCCTGCATGTCGTCGGTGGAGACCTTGCCGCCGTCCTTGATCTTCGACTCGATCAGGTCGTTGATCCGCTGGCTGCGGGAGCCGTAGCCCCAGTCCTTGGTGAGCAGGTAGGGGTACTTCTCGTCGGTGACGGCCTGGTTGGCGGTGACGATGTAGCCGCGCTGGGGGTTGTACTCGTACGGCAGCGCCTTCTGCGGGATGTAGCCGCTCCACTGGTACTTCGGGTCCCAGCCGGGCGCCGGGAGGGTGCCGTCGAAGTGGCCGTCGCCCTTGCCGCGGACCGGGATCCGGCCCGGGGCCTGGTAGCCGATGTTGCCCTTGGTGTCGGCGTAGATCAGGTTCTGCGAGGGGACCTCGAAGTGGCCGGCGGCCTTGCGGAAGCCGTTCCAGTCCTTGGCGCGGTCGAGCTCGAAGATGGAGTCCATGGACTTGCCGGGGTTCAGCGCGGTCCAGCGCAGCGATACGGCGTAGCCGTCGCCGCGGTCCGGTGCGGCGTTGCCGACCGGGGCGTCCTTGCCGACATTGGCCAGTTCGCTGTCGCGGTCGGAGACGATCGGCCCGTTGTTGGTGGAGCGGACGGTGATCTCGCGGCTCTCGCCGTCGGCGACCTTGATGGTCTCCTTGCGGGTTATGAAGGGCTGCTGCTTGTTGTCGTAGAGGTAGCCGTTGGCGGTGACCTTCTCCAGGTAGAGGTCGGTGACGTCGGCACCGAGGTTGGTCATGCCCCAGGAGATGTCCTGGTTGTGACCGATGACGACGCCGGGCATACCGGAGAAGGTGAAGCCGGAGGCGTCGTAGTTGCACTTGGGTCCGGTATTACGGCAGTGCAGGCCCATCTGGTACCAGAGTGAGGGCATCTGCGGTGCCAGGTGCGGGTCGTTGGCGAGCAGCGGCTTGCCGGTGGTGGTGTGCGCACCGGAGACGACCCAGGAGTTGGAGCCGATGCCGTTGCCGTTGGGGCCGAGCAGCGCCGGGACCTTGTCGAGGGTCTTGGACAGCGAGGACAGCTGCGACTGCAGGCCCGCGGTGGCGCCGACGGCGGTGGCGGGGGCGGCGTTCGCCGAACCCTTGGGCGAGAACTCCTTGCCGCCGCGGTCGACCTCGCCGCCCTCGACGATCGGCTTGTTCCGCCTGTACGGGTAGGCCGGGTAGAGCTGGGCGATCTGCGCCGGGGTGAAGCGGCTGGTCATCAGGGAACGGTCGATCTCCTCCTGCATGTTGCCGCGGAGGTCCCAGGCCATCGCCTTGAGCCAGGCCACCGAGTCGACCGGCGTCCACTTCTCGGGCTTGTAGTCGTTCTGGAGGTCCAGCGCCGCGTACTCCAGGGACACCGCCGAACCCTCGTGGTCCTTGAGGTAGGCGTTGACGCCCGCGGAGTAGGACTGGAGGTACTTCTTGGTGCTGGGCGACAGCTTGGTGTCGTACTCCTTCTGCGCCACGTCGTGCCAGCCGAGGGTGCGCAGGAACGAGTCGGACTTGACCTGATCCTTGCCGAACATCTCCGAGAGCCGGCCGGAGGTCATGTGGCGCCGTACGTCCATCTCCCAGAAGCGGTCCTGGGCCTGGACGTACCCCTGGGCGCGGAAGAGGTCCTCGTCGGTGTCGGCGTAGATCTGCGGAATGCCGTTGGCGTCGCGGGTGACGTCCACCGGGTTGGTCAGGCCCGGGAGTTTGAGCGAGCCGGTGGTCTGCGGGAACGAGGCGCGGACGGTACTGACACCCCAGAACGCGCCGGAGCCGATGCCCGCCACGAGCAGCAGCACGACCGTGATCGCTACGAGGCGGCCGCGCCGCCCCTTCTTTTTCCTGGGGACTGGGCCGGACTTGTTGGCGGGCATCTCTGTCCTTCGAGGGGCAGGGTGGGAGTGCTGGAGCAACCATAGGCGCACGGGTTCGGCGACCCCTACGCGGAGTCACCGCCAGCACATTCAACCTTCAAGCAATGGTAAATTGTTAGCCTTAGTAACTAGATACGGTAAGGAAAGACCTCCGGAACCCGTGCGAGGAAGGACCAGCTCCTGACTGTCGACCACCTCAACGAACTCCTGCTGATCTGCTCGCTCGTACTGCTCATCGCGGTTGCTGCGGTACGGCTCTCCTCGCGCAGCGGGCTCCCCAGCCTGCTCATTTATCTGGGGATAGGCATCGCCATAGGACAGGACGGCCTGGGCGGTGTCGTCTTCGACAACGCCGAGCTGACCCAACTCCTCGGCTATACCGCGCTGGTCGTGATCCTCGCCGAGGGCGGACTGGGCACCAAGTGGAAAGAGATCAAGCCGGCACTGCCCCGGGCGGTGGCTCTTTCGACGGTCGGCGTCGCGGTGAGCGTGGGGGTCACCGCGGCCGGAGCGCACTATCTGGCCGGGCTCGACTGGCGCCAGGCACTGCTGATCGGCGCCGTGGTGTCCTCCACGGACGCCGCGGCCGTCTTCTCCGTGCTGCGCAGCGTGCCGCTGCCGGCCCGGCTGACCGGTGTGCTCGAAGCCGAATCCGGCTTCAACGACGCCCCCGTGGTCATCCTCGTCGTCGCCTTCTCCACCGCTGGACCGGTCGAACACTGGTACGTCCTGCTCGGTGAGATCGCCCTGGAGCTGGCCATCGGCGCCGCGATCGGGCTGGCCTTCGGCTGGCTCGGCGCGTACGGGCTGCGGCATGTGGCACTGCCCGCGTCCGGCCTGTACCCGATCGCCGTCATGGCCATCGCGGTCTCCGCCTACGCGGCCGGTGCGCTGGCGCACGGCTCGGGTTTCCTCGCCGTCTATCTGGCCGCGATGATCCTCGGCAACGCCAAGCTGCCGCACGCCCCTGCCACCCGCGGCTTCGCCGAAGGCCTCGGCTGGATCGGCCAGATCGGCATGTTCGTGCTGCTCGGCCTGCTGGTCACCCCGCACAACCTGCTCGACGACTTCGTGCCCGCGCTGCTGATCGGCATGATCCTGACGCTGGTGGCCCGGCCGATGTCCGTCTTCGCGGCGCTACTGCCCTTCCGGGTGCCCTGGCGGGAGAAGACCCTGCTGTCGTGGGCCGGGCTGCGCGGTGCGGTGCCGATTGTGCTGGCGACGATCCCGATGGTGAGCAATGTTCCCGGCAGCGACCGGGTCTTCAACATCGTCTTCGTGCTGGTCGTGGTCTACACCCTCGTCCAGGGGCCGACCCTGCCCTGGCTCGCCAGGCGGCTGCGGCTGGGCGACGGCGAGGAGGCCGCGGACCTGGGCATCGAGTCGGCGCCGCTGGAGCGGCTGCGCGGCCATCTGCTGTCCACGTCCATCGGCCCGTCGTCCCGTATGCACGGCGTCGAGGTCGGCGAGCTGCGGATGCCCGCTGGCGCCGCGGTCACCCTCATCGTCCGGGAGGGCTCCAGCTTCGTACCGTCGCCCTCGACGGTGCTGCGGCACGGCGACGAGCTGCTCGTGGTCGCCACCGACCCGGTGCGCGACGCGGCCGAGCGGCGGCTGCAGGCGGTCTCGCAGGGCGGCAAGCTGGCCGGCTGGCTGGGGACGTCCGGCCCCTCGGGGCGTCGGGGACACCACCACCGCTGACGACCGGCCGAGGTCGCGGGAAGCGGGAAATGTGCTGCAGATCTCCACGGATCCCAAGGAAAACTGCGTGAAGCCCTGGCCAATCCCAGGACTTCACGCACTGCGGCCTGTAGTATGAAGAGGCAACATCGACGAACCAACTCTGCCTGATGCAGAGCTGGCGCGACCGCTCGGCGGCCGCGGTCCCCTGCCCCACGCAGCCACCCTCCCCGGTGCGGACCACGCGGTATCACTCGGTCCTGCGCGAGAGGACAGCTCTCGGCGCGTGCCCGTGACGACCTCGCGGGTGGCGCGCTACCAGGCGGCAGAAAGGCCCGGCCGTGGCATCCGCGGTCAAGGACTCCCGTTCCGGATACGGACCACTGCTCCGCACCCCCGGTGCATGGACATTCCTGCTGCCCGGCTTTCTGGCCCGGCAGCCCTTCGCCATGCTGACGATCGGCATCGTGCTGCTCGTCGAATCCACCACCGGCTCGTACGGCACCGCGGGCGCGGTGTCCGCCGCGACCGGTGTCTCGATGGCCCTGTTCGCCCCGCAGAGCGGCAAGCTCGCCGACCGCTTCGGCCAGCGCGCGGTGCTGATCCCCGGCGTACTGGTGCATGTCACCGGCGTCGCCGCACTGACCACCCTCGCCCTCGCCCACGCCCCCCTGTGGGCGCTGTTCGCGGTGGCCGTCCCTACGGGCGCCTCGACGCCGCAGGTCGGCCCGATGGTGCGGGCCCGCTGGGCCGCCCGGCTCGGCGGCAGCCCGCTGATGCCGACGGCCGCCGCCTTCGAGTCGGTGACCGACGAGTTCACCTTCGTCGTCGGCCCCGTACTGGCGACCGCGCTGTGCACCGGCATCCATCCGGCGGCCGGTCTGGTCGCCGAGGCCGCGCTGACGCTGGCCGGCGGGCTGCTGTTCGCCTCCCAGCGGCGCAGCCAGCCTCCGGTGCACCGGCCGCAGGACGGCGACCGGCCGCGTGTCTCGGCGCTGTCGGTGCCCGGCGTACGCGTACTGATCGTGGCGTTCCTCGGCATCGGCGCCGTCTTCGGCGGTATGCAGGTCTCGCTGACCGCGTTCACCCAGCACATCGGGCAGCCCGGTATCAACGGCGTGCTCTACGGGATCTTCGCCGGCGGCAACATGCTCGCCGGTATCGCCTGCGGGGCCATCGCCTGGAAGGTCGGCCCGCGGCGCCGGCTGCTGGTCGCGTACGGGCTGCTGGCACTGGCCACCACCCCGTTGTGGGCGGTGACCGCGGTGCCGCTGCTCGGCGCGGTCGGCCTGGTCGTCGGCCTGTGCATCGCCCCGGCCCTGATCACCGGCTACACGCTGGTCGAATCGCTGGTGCCGGCCGGCGCCCGCACCGAGGCCTTCACCTGGCTGACCGGCGCGGTCGCCCTGGGCCAGGCGGCCGCGGCCACCTCCGCAGGTCAGCTCGCGGACGGCTTCGGGCCGAGCACCGGATTCCTGGTGCCGCTGGCCGGTACGGCACTGGCACTGACGGTGCTGCTGGCGCTCCGCGTCCATCTGCTGCCGCGCTCGTCGACCGTGGCCGCCGGCGCCCTCGCGCACGGCGTGGATGCCCAGGTCCCGGCCCCTTCCGAGGACCGGCAACGGGAGCTGGCGCGCGCCTGACCGAACGTGGAGTCGGTCACCGTACGGCGGTCACGGTGGACTGACGGGCGGGAATACTGCAAGATGGAGCGTCGTTAGCACTCATCGAGTGAGAGTGCCAGGAGGAAGACAAGTGCCGACGTACCAGTACCAGTGCACCGAGTGCGGCGAGGGCCTCGAGGCGGTGCAGAAGTTCACCGACGACGCGCTCACCGAGTGCCCCGGCTGCAACGGACGCCTCAAGAAGGTGTTCTCCGCGGTCGGCATCGTCTTCAAGGGCTCCGGCTTCTACCGCAACGACAGCCGCGGCTCGTCGTCCAGCAGCAGCCCCTCGAAGAACGCCTCCGCGTCGGGCACCTCGTCCTCCTCGGACTCGTCGAGCTCCTCGTCCGGCAGCTCCTCGTCCGGCGGCTCGGACACCAAGTCCTCGGCCCCGGCCGCCGCGTCGTCGTCCGGCAGCACCTCGGGCTCCAGCTCAGCGGCCTGAACCACAGCTCTTCGGACCCCGCCGTCACCGACGGCGGGGTCCGCTGTCTTACGGGTTTCTTTCGCCTCCACCACCCGGCCGTCCGCGACCGCCATGCCCCGATAGTGTGACCGGCATGGCTGACGCGGAGATTGGCGTTATCGGCGGATCGGGGTTCTACTCCTTCCTCGACGACGTGACCGAGATCACGGTGGACACCCCCTACGGGCGCCCCAGCGACTCGCTGTTCCTGGGAGAGATCGCCGGCCGCCAGGTCGCGTTCCTGCCCCGGCACGGCCGCGGCCACCACCTCCCGCCGCACCGCATCAACTACCGCGCCAACCTGTGGGCGCTGCGCTCGCTCGGTGTGCGCCAGGTCCTCGCCCCGTGCGCGGTCGGCGGTCTGCGCCCCGAATACGGCCCCGGCACGCTCCTGGTCCCCGACCAGCTCGTCGACCGCACCAAGGCCCGCACCCAGACCTACTTCGACGGCGAGGCCCTCCCGGACGGGAGCGTCCCGAACGTGGTCCATCTGACCTTCGCCGACCCGTACTGCCCCGCCGGGCGCGAGGCGGCCCTCGCGGCGGCCCGCGGCCGGGAGTGGGAGCCGGTCGACGGCGGCACCCTCGTCGTCATCGAGGGCCCGCGCTTCTCGACCCGCGCCGAATCGCGCTGGCATGCCGCTCAGGGCTGGTCTGTGGTCGGCATGACCGGCCACCCCGAAGCCGTCCTGGCCCGTGAACTGGGCCTGTGCTACGCGTCATTGGCCCTGGTCACCGACCTGGACGCGGGCACCGAGACCGGCGACGGCGTCTCCCACGAGGAAGTCTTCCGGGTGTTCGCCGAGAACGTGGACCGACTGCGCGAGGTCCTGTTCGACGCGGTCGCCGCCCTGCCCGGCGCCACCGCCCGCAACTGCCTGTGCACCGACGCCCACGCCGGCTGGGACCTGGGCATCGACCTGCCGTAACGCCCCGGCGGACCGCTCGGCCTCCCCCTCCCGGGTGGCCGGGTTGTCCACAAGGAAGGGGTCGTCCACA
Source organism: Streptomyces sp. NPDC054786 (assembly GCF_053611685.1). Taxonomy (NCBI): domain Bacteria; kingdom Bacillati; phylum Actinomycetota; class Actinomycetes; order Kitasatosporales; family Streptomycetaceae; genus Streptomyces; species Streptomyces sp. NPDC054786. The sequence continues at coordinate 43,548 of NZ_JBSHAW010000035.1, forward strand.
GCCCGCAGCGGGCCGGTGCGGATTCCGGCACGGTGATGAGCGCCGGTTCATCCGAAGCCCTCACCGCAGGCGGTGCCCACCATGTCCCGTACGCCTTCCGTTCCCCCTCGCCTCGCCGACCCCGACCTCCTCTTCCCGCCACTCCCCACTCCCCCGCCGTGTGAGGTGCCGCACTTCACTCCGGTACGGGCCGGCGGCATCCGGCACCGATGGGGACGGGGCGCACGGCAGCGGATGCTGACCGCCTGCCTGGCGATGGCCGCCGCAGCACTGGCCGGCGGAGCCTCGTACGGTGCCGTACGAGCCGCTCCCGCTCCCGGCTGCCCGTCGGCAACGGCCTCGGGAGCGCGGTGACCATGCTCCAAGATCAAGTGGCATCCGCACCTCCCTCACGCGAAACTGCTGCGAGTGGCGGGGCATCCGCCGCGCGCCAACGGGGGCGCACTCACCGCACCACCACCGCGGTATTCGTCCACGGCGTCCGCAGGGCCGACACCCTCCGCCGGATGCACACCGGGGCTTCGGCCGATCGCCGGCTCGTGGTGCGGGACTGGACACCTCCGCCCTGCCCTGCCGTAAGTTGCGGTGCTGATTGTTGGTGCACCATCCGTAGTGAGCGTGGAAAGAGGCTGTCAGGTGAGCGAGAGCAAGGGCGTCCTGCAGGGGTTCAAGGAATTCCTGATGCGCGGCAACGTCATCGAACTCGCGGTCGCGGTCGTCGTCGGTGCTGCCTTCACGAACATCGTGAACGCCGTGGTCAAGGGCGTGATCAACCCGATCATCGGCGCCCTGGGCTCGCAGAACCTCGACAACTACAAGGCCTGCCTCACCGTCTGCCACACGGACAAGAAGACGGGTGCCTTCACCGACGGCATCTACATCCTCTGGGGCTCGGTGCTCAGCGCCGCCCTGACGTTCCTGATCACCGCCGCGGTCGTCTACTTCCTCATGATCCTTCCGATCAACAAGTGGAAGGAGCGCCAGGCGGCCAGGAGGCCGGTCGACACCCCCATGGACCCGACCGAGATCGAGCTGCTCACCGAGATCCGCGATGCGCTGGTCGCGCAGCGCACCGGCTCACCGTCCGTGCCCTCCCCCACCTCGGGGTTCATCGGCACGCAGAAGACTCAGCAGTAGCAGGCGCCAGCGGCGGCCGGCACACGCCGCCCCCTCGCCTCGCTCAGAGGTGGTGGGGCGGCTTTTCGTCGAGGAAGCGGGCGAGGTCGGCGGCGCTGTCGCTGCCGTACGGGCGCTCGCCCCAGCCACGGTCGGTGTCGTCCGAGGACTGCTGGTTCAGCGGATCGTCGAAGATCAGTCGCGCCGCGGGCTTGGGGGCCGGGCGCCCGGTGGACGAAGGCGCAGGATCCTGCGCGGCGTCGGACGCGTCCTGGGGCGCGGGGGCCGACTCGGGTTCGGGGGTGGTGCTCACCCCTCCAGGGTACGGGCGGGCCGGGGGCGGTCGACGCTCAGCGCGGGCCCCGGCATCCTTCCGACCGCGGGAGCCCTCGGCACGGGGCCGACCCCGCCCGACGGCTCAGCCTCTTGTTCCGCAGCCTCTCGATCCGCAGCCTCTTGATCGGCAGCCTCTTGTTCCGCAGCCGCCGGCCCGGCGGGCGGCAGCGTACGCCCGCGCGGCCCCTGTCGGCGCCCGTCGCTCAGGGTCGGTACAGCGCCTGGGCTCGGGCCGCGTCGAGGGGGGCGTCCTCCGGGATCGACAGGAAGTGCTTCACCTGCCACGCCTGGGTGCTGCGGGCCTGGCGGTTGGTCGTCTCCACCCACGGCGGATAGACGCGGAACGCCCGCTTTCCGCCGGAGCCGTTCCTGGAAACGATGTCCCGTTCGCAGAGCACGTCCCGGGGAAAGATGAAGTGCCCGAAATTCCGCTCGTCGCGAGAGCTGATGACGAAGAGATCGACCGGGTCCTCGGAGTCGAACGGCGCAATCGGCCCGCCGGGGCTCCGCTTCCACACCGTGACGAACTGGCCGACCTTCGTCGGGGTCGTCTTGGCCACCCGGAACCTGACGGAGCAGCCATCGAGCGTGAATTCATGCGCCGCGTACTCGGCACTCTCGGCCTCGGGCACCGGCCGGGAGCAAGTGAACCCACACGGGTCGTACACCCGCGTCTTCGCGGCGAGAAGGTCCTCGTGCAGCGAATCCCCACCCGTCCAAGGCTCGATCTCTGCGGGACGTTGCCCCGAAGGGCCCGAGGGTTTTGTCGCCATTGCGCCATCGTGTCATTGCCGAGCAGGGGGCAGGCCGGTGGGGTACCGGTGGCCGCGTGGTCCGGCCGCGGCTGCTCGGTCTGCGGGATGCGCGGCACGACGGGCGGACCGGCCGACGCACCGCGCCCGGCCGGGTTCCGGCGCCCGGCCGGAGTTCGGGGTGCGGTTCGGGGTGCGGTTCGGAGCCCGGTTTGGAGTCCCGTTCGGGGTGCGGTCCGGAGCCCGGATTGGGGCCCCGTCCGGAGTGTGGTCCGGCGCGCTCAGCCCCCGGTCAGGTCTCGTTCACCGACGACCTGATCGCCGCTCATCTCTCCGGTCCGGCGGAAACCGAGCCGCAGGTAGAACCGCTCGGGCCCGTGCTCGCCCGGAACCCAACTCACCGTGGCACATGTCTGCCCACGCCTTCGGACCTCCTCGCACAAGGACTCCACGGCGAACCGGCCGTACCCGTGGCCTTGGTGGCCGGCGGCTATGTTCAGCCGCCAGATCCCGGAGCGCGGCCTGTCCTCCGGGTTGTCGGGGTCGAAAACGCACCAGAAAGAACCCCATGACGAAGCCCACGAGTTGCTCACCGTCGAAGATCAACCGAGGCCAGGCGACCTCGGGTTGTGCATACGCCTCCGCCAGTGAACGTGCAACCGGCGCCACCAGCCCCTCCTGGTCGGGCCGAACCGTCAGCCGGCACGCGGCTTCCACGTTGTCCGGAGTGACCTTGTCCAAGCGCAGAGATGACGTCATGCCGGGAACGTATCCGCCGCCCGAGGCGACATCGACGGAATAAGCGTCGCCTGGCTGCGCAATGGCGGTACGGGGAGGGCGGAGGAGGGGCGAGGGGGGAGGAGGGGCGAGGGGGAGGAGGGGAGGGGGAGGGGGCAGGAGGGGGAGCCGCCGTCCTGGGAAGGGCCCCGAACAAGGGGCTCCCAGCAACGGGCCCGTGCACGCCTCGCGTTCTGACGGCCCGTTGCTGGCCTCGCGCACTGACGGTCCGTGCACTCCTCGCGTTCTGACGGCCCGTGCACTCCTCGCGCACTGACGGGCCTGCACACGCCGCCTCTCATAGCGACAGGGCGGCCGTCCACGGCCCCGTACTAGCGGCCCTTGTCGTGGGTGGGTATGGGATGCGGGCGGTGGCTGTCCTTCGGGCGGGTCGGCGGGCCCTGTGAGGCGTGGCCGCGCCTCAGGGGCCGGCTCCGGTCGGTGCCGGGCAGCGGGTGGCGGGGGTGTGCGTACTCATGGCGGGCCATGGGACAGCAGCCTTTCCGGTCGGGGGAGGGTGCGACGGCCCGGTCGGAAGAGTCGACGGGCGGCCGGTTCGTTGACCCGGGCGGTAGGGCGGCAGGCAACGCCGAGGGCGCGGAAGGTGGTGACCGCGGCGTCGGGGAGCAGTGCGGGGGCGAAGGTCCGCAGCGTGCGGGTGCCCAGGACGATGGCCACGATCAGGAGAAACGCGACGGCCGAGCCCACCGGCGTCGCATGGACCGCCGATGGCCTCGGCCTGGGCGGCGCCACTGGTGCCTCCGGGTCCGCAGCCGGGGCAGGTGGGGCGTCTGATGGCTGTGGCACGGTCCCCACGCTAGGCACAGATGAGGCAAATGGCTCGTTCTATGGTCTTGGTGGGTGAAGCTGCGGCACATCACTGGACGTGGGCCGCGCCTCCCGTCCCGTCAGTAGGCGGCGGGCCGCGCCTCGTCGTCATGAGTGAGGGCCCGCACCTGTCCCGATGGGCGCGGGCCCTCACCTCTTCTCACCGGGTGTAAGCCGCACCTCCCCCGACGGCGCGGACCCTCACCCCTTCCCACCGGGCGTGGCCCGCACCTCCCCCGACGGGCGCGGGCCACGCCGCCCTGGAAAGTTGCTGTCCCCCCAGCGGGCGGCGGCCGGGTCAGCGAGTGGCGGCCGAGGTGCCCAGCGCGTCGTGCCACCACAGGTCGCGGCCCGGCTTCCAGGAGACCGGCCGCGAGCACCGGTTCACCACCAGCACGGTGCGGTCCGGCACACCCCCCGAGGCCGCACCCCGTGCCAGCGCGTGGTCCAGCAGCGCCTTCACCGGCCGTACGGCCCCGTCCCAGAACGCCGCATCGGCCGTGATCAGCACCCGGGCCGAGGACTCACGAGTCCGTGCGACCAGTTCGGGCACCGTCAACGAGACCGGCAGCGTGGTGCGTATCGCATCCAGCCGGCCGCAGGCGAGCGTGGCGATCACCGACTCGGGCACCAGCGGGAGGTGCACCGCGACGCGGTCGCCGGCCCGTACCCCGAGCCGGGTGAGCGTGGCCGCGGCCCGCTCGGCCTGGTCGAGGAGCATGCCGTGCGTCAACTCCTCCTGGCGCCCGGGCTCTCCGCTCCAGGTGAGGGCGATCCGCGACGCCTCCGGTTCCTGTACTTCCCGGGCGTCATCTACATGCTCTGAGGTCACACGGCGCAACATGCGGACCAGGATGTAGATCATCGATCAACATTCGCTGAACGTCCGCTGTATGAGGCCTGCGATCGCCCCTCCGCCGCACCTGGGCGACGTCACTCGCGCCGGGTCTCTCCGGCTCACCGCAGCGGACTCCCCGCCGCATCGCGGGGCTCCGGCCTCACCGTAACGGCCCCACCGGCCGTGCGCGCCGCCCTCTCCGGCCGTGCGGCACCCGTCGGCCCGGGGTTCCTGCCCCTTTCGGGGGCATTCCATCCCCCTCCCCGCCCTCCTTTTCCGTTTCTCTGACGGCCACGGCGGGGATCGGCCTCGCACTCACCGGTGTTGCGAGAACAGGACGCCGTACCCACCACGCCGTACCCACCACGCCGTACCCACCCGTCGCCGGCTCTCCCCGCCGCCACCCGCCTGGCCGCCGCCGCGGGTCTCGCGCTCGCCCGGGGAGGTGTACGCCGCCGGGCGCGCTCGGCCCGGGACACGTCGCCACCGGGCGGCCCGACGTGACTGAGGCAGCGGCCACCGGCCGCTCGCTCACCCCACGTCCGCCGCCACCGCCTCGTATCCCCCGACCACATCGCACACGTCCCCGAACCCGCGCGCCTCCAGCAGTGCCGCCGCGATCACCGACCGATTGCCGCTGCGGCAGTACAGGACCACCGGGCGGGCCGGGTCCAGTTCGTTGATGCGCTGCGGGAGCGCGGCCAGCGGGATATTGCGGGCGCCGGGGAGGGCGCCCGCCTCGTACTCGGCCGGATTGCGGACATCGATCAACTGGATGCCGGACGAGTGAGCAGCGGCGGCCGAGCGGGTTCCGGACGAGTGAGCCCCAGCCGATGCGACGCCGGCCGGGTGGCCACCGGCCGACTGGCCACCGGCGGGCTGCCCAACGGCCGACTGGGCATCGAGCGATGGGCCGTCGGCGGATGAAGCCGACGACGCATCGACCAACGAGGCGGCGAGCAACGGATCATCCGCCGCGTCGGCATCCGACAATTCCGGCTGCATCTGCGGAAGTTCCTCATGACGGACGCGGTGGCTGCGGCGGGCGAGGGTGGGTGTGCCGTCCAGTACGGCGGCCGGGTCGGGCAGATGGCCAAGGACGCGGTCGTAGCCGATGCGGGCGAGGCGGAGGCGGGCTTCCTGCTCCGTGCCGGGATCGGCGAGCAGCACGATGGGGGTGCCCGGGGTGACCACGCTGCCGGCGTACTCCGCGAACCGGGTGTCCAGGCTCGTGTGGAGCGAACCGGCCAGGTGCGCGCGTGTGTAGGCGGCCGGCGGGCGGCAGTCCAGAAGGACGGCGCCTTGCCGGTCGCGGGCCGCGAGTGCCTCGTCCAGGGTGAGGGCGGCGGGCGGGCCGGGCTCCAGCAGGGGGTGGCCGTCGCGGTTGAGGGCCGCGTCGTGCGCGAAGTAACCGGGGGTGGTGGGCTGCCCCGCGGTGATCAGCCGGACGAAGTCGGCCTCCGGCATGGGTTGCAGGGCGTAGTTGAGGCGGCGTTGGTCGCCGATGGTGGAGCTGGTCTCGGTGGAGAGGCTGCGGCCGCAGGCGGAGCCGGCGCCGTGTGCGGGAAAGACCCGGGTCGCGTCCGGGAGGGCCATGAGTTTGGTGTGCAGGGAGCGGTGGAGACGGATGGCCATGTCGCGGGGTGAGTGCCCGGCGGCGGAGAGCAGGTCGGGGCGGCCGACATCGCCGACGAAGAGGGTGTCGCCGGTGAGCACGCCGAAGGGAACCTGGTCGTCGGGGTGTTCGCGGAGGACCAGGCAGATGGATTCGAGGGTGTGGCCGGGGGTGGCGAGGACGGTGAGGGTGACCCCCGCGTCGTCCGCCCCGAGCGAGATGCGCTCGCCGTCCCGTAACCGCCGTATGGGGAAGCCGGTTTCGGCGGCCTCGCCGAAGGCGATGGCAGCGCCGGTGGCCCGTGCGAGTTCGAGGTGGCCGGAGAGGAAGTCGGCGTGAATGTGCGTCTCGATGACGAGTTCGATGCACAGGCCGGCGACTTCCGCATCGTGCAGATAGTCGTCGATATCGCGGCGTGGGTCGACGAGGACGGCGCGTCCGGTGGCCTCGTCCCCGATCAGATACGAGGCCTGGGAAAGGCAGTCGAGGTAGTACTGCGCGAAGTGCACGGTCGGCCTCCAGGGGTGCGCGGGGCCCGTGCGCGGCGGCTGGGGCCCGCTCGGGCGGGGTGCGTTGTGCGGATGCACGGATGTACGTACATTAGGTAGCCGGGTGGCGGGCGACAAGCCGAGGTCGCCGCCCGGCGCTCCATGTGACCTCACATCAGGCGCACGTGACATGACATCTGACACTGCGTCACGCGCGATTGCCGTGTCTCACCTGCATCGGCCGGTCGGCATCGGCCACCGCACCCACACCGCCCCGTACGCCCGCGGAGGATTTCACCATGACGACCGAGCCGCCGGACGGCGCGCACGGCCCGCGTCCCCTGGACCGGCGCTCGCCGCTGCCCCTGTGGGCGCAGCTCTTCGCCGATCTGCGCCGCCGGATGGAAACCGGCGAATTCAGCGCGGAGTTCCCGGCCGAGCACCGGCTCACCGGCGAGTACGAGGTCAGCCGGCACACCGTCCGTGAGGCGCTGCGCAAGCTGCGCGCGGACGGGCTGGTGATCGCCGAGCGCGGCCGCACCAGCCGGCTGGACACCCGCCGCATACAGCAGCCGCTGGGCTCGCTCTACAGCCTCTTCCGCGAGCTGGAGGGCCAGGGCGTGGAGCAGCGCAGCGAGGTGCTGCGGCTGGAGCGGACCGTTGACGGGACGATCGCCGGGCATCTGGGGCTGGTTGCTGATGCACCGCTGGTCGTACTGGAGCGGCTACGGCTCGCGGATGGCGAACCGCTCGCCCACGACACCGCGTATCTGCCCGCCGAGGTCGCCGAGCCGCTGCTGGACGCCGACTTCGGGCACACCTCGCTCTACGGCGAGCTGACGCGGCGCTGCGGGGTGAAGGTCACCGGCGGCCGGGAACGGATCCAGCCGTTCCTGCCGGACATCCGGCAGGCGTGGCTGCTGGGGCTGGCCGACCGGGAGGCGGCGTTCACCATCGAGCGGCTGGGGCGGGCCGGGGAGCGGCCGGTGGAGTGGCGCGAGACGGTGGTACGCGGCGACCGGTTCGCCTTCGTCGCGGAGTGGTCCGACGAGAGCCGGGCCGTCGCCCTTGCGCCGCGGGCCTCGTGTCCGTCCTCATAGCCGTCGCGGCGCTGCCGTGCGGACTGCTGATCGGGCTGCTGCTGGGCGCGCTCGGCGGCGGCGGGTCGGTGCTGGCGGTGCCGGCGCTGGTCTATCTGCTGGGGCAGTCGCCGCACGAGGCGACCGCGGGCGCGCTGATCGTCGTCACGGTCGGCGCGGTGACCGGGCTGCTCTGCCATGCCCGTGCCGGGCGGGTCCGGTGGGCGGCCGGTGCGGCCTTCGGGGCGCTGGGGACGGCCGGCAGCTACCTCGGCTCCCGGTGGAGCGCGGCGCTGGACCCCACGGTGCTGATGGCGGCGTTCGCGGGTCTGCTGCTCGTGGTGGCGGCGATGCTGGTGTTACGGGGGCTGCGCGAGCGGCGGGCGGCGCACGGTGTCCGCCCCTTAGGGGTGTCCACGGAGGCGGCGCCCTCAGGGGAGCCGAGGGAGCCTGTGCCCTTATATGACGTCCCGGAGCCCGCGCCCTTCCGGGACACCCCGGATCCGGCCCTTCCCCGTGGCGGTACCGGACCCGCCCGTCGAATACACCCCCCACTCGACCGGCCCGACAGCCCCGACCGCTCCGTCCGCCCCGTCCGCATCGTCCGGTTCGCCGTGACCGCCTCCGCCGTCGGGCTGCTCACCGGGTTCTTCGGGGTCGGCGGCGGCTTTGTCGTCGTACCGGCCCTCACCCTGGTCCTGGGCCTGGAGATGCCGGTCGCCATCGGCACCTCACTCCTCGTCATCCTCGTCAACTCCCTCACGGCGCTGGGCACCAGGGCCGGCACGGGGGCTCTGGACTGGCCGCTGCTGGCCGGCTTCGCGGCCTGTGCGGCGCTCGGCAGCCACCTCGGCAACCGCCTCACCACCCGCCTGCGCCCACAGACCCTGACGACGGCCTTCGCCGCCCTCGTCACCGTCCTCGCCGTCACCATGGCGGCCACCGCCCTCCCCCGCCTCTGGGCCCCCTAGCCCCGTCGGCCCCACACGGGCGCCGCCCCCATCCCGCCGTCCGTCGTCCCGTTCCACCCACCCATCAGGAGGAAGCACATGGCCCCCGCACCCGCCGCCCCGTCCCACCACCAGGTCCTCATCATCGGCGGCGGCACCGCAGGCATCACCGTCGCCGCCCGGTTACGCCGCGCCGGAATCCGGGACATCGCGCTGCTGGAGCCCTCCGAAACGCACTGGTACCAGCCGCTGTGGACGCTGGTCGGCGGCGGCCAGGCCCCGCTGCGCGCCGCACTGCGCACCGAGGCGGACGTCATGCCGCCCGGCGTGCGCTGGCTGCGTGAGCGCGCCACCGCCGTCGACCCGGCCGCCCGGACGGTCACCACCGCCTCCGGGCGGGTCCTCTCCTACGGGCGGCTGGTGCTCGCCCCCGGCCTGCAGCTCGACTGGGACGGCGTGCCCGGCCTGGCCGCGGCCCTCGGGCACGGCGGGGTGAGCAGTAACTACCGGCCCGATCTCGCCCCGCTCACATGGGAGTTGATCCGCCGGATGCGGAGCGGGACGGCCGTGTTCACCATGCCGTCCGGGCCGGTGAAGTGCGGCGGCGCCCCGCAGAAGATCGCGTATCTGGCGGCCGACCACTGGCGCAAGCGCGGTGTGCTGGGCGCGATCCGCACCATCCTGGTGCTCCCGGAGCCCGCGATGTTCAAGGTGCCGGTCTTCTCCCGCGCGCTGACGGAGACGGCCCGGCGGTACGGCATCGAGGTGCGGCTGAACTCGGAGATGACCCGGCTCGACGGCACGGCCCGCGAGGCGGTGATCACCGATCACGCCACCGGCACCGCCGAGACCGTCCACTACGACCTCCTGCACGCCGTACCGCCGCAGCGCGCCCCCGAATGGCTCGCCGACGGCCCGCTCGCCGACCCCGACTCCCCGTACGGGTACGTCAAAACCGACCGGGAAACCCTCCAACACCCCGACTTCCCGAAGGTGTTCGCGCTCGGTGACGTCGCCAGTCTGCCGACGTCCAAAACGGGTGCCGCGATCCGCAAGCAGGCCCCGGTCGTCGTCGCCAACCTCCTCGCCGGTCTGCGCGGGCGCCCCGCCACCGCCCGCTACGACGGCTACACCTCCTGCCCCCTGGTCACCGCCCGGCACAAGATGCTGCTCGCCGAGTTCGACTACGACCTGCAGCCCACTCCCTCGATCCCCTTCCTCGACACCACCCGGGAACGCACCGACATGTGGTTCCTCAAGCGCTACGGGCTGCCGCAGCTCTACTTCAAGGGGATGCTCAAGGGCCTGGCCTGAGCCCCGCCGACGGCCGGACGCGGGGGGAGGCGCGGGGGAGGGCGCGGGGCCCTGTCCCCGGCCGCCGCGCCATGCCTCAGGGGACAGTGCGCTCCCTGAGGCCGGCCCCCGGACGGATTCGGGTCCCCGCCGGTATGTACCCGAAGACCGTAGGGGTGTCCCCCTAAACAGCCGCCCCCACGGCCAGCAACTCCCCCACCACGCACGCCACGTTGTCCGGCGCCCCCGCCTCGCGGGCCTGCCGGATCAGTTCCCGTACGGCCTGGTCGGGGTCGTCGGCCGCGGCCAGTACGTCCTGGATCGTCTCGGCCGGCACCACTGAGGTCAGGCCGTCGGTGCACAGCAGATAGCGCTCACCGGGCCGGGCCTCCAGCAGTTCCAGGTCGGGGGCGAACTCGGTGGCCCCGTCGAGCGATCGCAGCAGCAGCGCGCGCTGGGGGTGCGAGGAGGCCTCCTCGGGGGTGAGCCGGCCCTCGTCGACCAGCGACTGGACCAAGCTGTGGTCGTGGGTGATGCGGAAGAGGCCGGAGTCCCGCAGGACATAGGCCCGCGAGTCACCGATGTGCAGCAGCGCCAGCTGCGAGCCGGAGCGGAGCAGTGCGGTGAGGGTGGTGCCGCTCGCCTCGTCCGCTGACGGGGCGGCACGGTGTGCGCGATGAGCCGCCTCCTCCAGGACGGCCGGCAGATCCGCCGAGGTCAGGTCCCGGTGCTCCAGGTCCTTGAGCGCCTCGATCGCGGCCGTCGCGACGGGGCCGCCACTCGGGCCGTAGCCGTCGGCCACGGCCAGCAGCCGCGGTCCCGCGTAGGCGGCGTCCTGGTGGGCCGGGCGCACCAGGCCCTGATCGGTCAGGGCGGCGCAGCGCAGCGTCAGAGGGGTACGCGGTTCGGTCATGACGGTGTCCTTCCTGGACAGCTGGTCGACGAGGAAGGCGGCCAGGTCCCGGCGGGCGGCGGTGTCGGCCTCGACCTGTGTCCAGTACGCGGCGACCGCCGCGGCTGCCGCGGCCGGCGCCAGCTCGCACACCTCACGGATGCGGGCCAGCGGCATACCGAGCCGGCGCAGCCAGGCCACCAGCCGGGCCCGCTCCAGCTGGGCCGGGGCGTAGTGGCGGTAGCCGCTCCGCGGGTCGACCTGGGCCGGGGTCAGCAGGCCGAGCTCGTCGTAGAGCCGCAGCGCCTTCGGCGAGAGCCGGGAGGCCCGTGCGAACGCACCGATGGTCAGCAGCTCACCCTCCCCGTACGGCGCCCCGCCCACGCCTCCGGTCACCCGTCGGTCCACCCGTCCGCCCTCCTCGTTCCGGGCGTCTCGCCCGGTACGGCCGATGCTGGGGCTTCCCCCAAGGACAAGGTCAAACGGTTGCCGCCCCGCCCTGACCGGCCCGTCCCGCCGCCTCTTCCGTGTGCGCCGGAGCCAGCTGGTTGAGCGCCGCGGCGGTCAGCGCCTCGACGCCCATGGTGAGGGTCGGCCTGACCACCGGTACGAAGCGCGGCGAATGGTTGGACGGGATGTCCTGCGCGAGCCGTCCGGCCGCCAGCGCCGTCCGGAACTCCTCCGGGTCCCAGCCGCCCAGCCACCAGTAGTAGAGGGGTGCCCCGGCGGCGGTCGCCAGCAGTCCGGCGTCCTCGCTGCCGGTCGCCGGCTCGTAGGCGAACAGCCGCTGCTCGCCGAAGAGTCCGGTGAACTGCTCATTGACCTGTTGCAGGGTCGCGGGGTCGTTGACGGTGACGGGGAAGGAGTCCAGGACCTCGGTCTCGGGTGCGCGGTCGGCACCGGAGGCGGCGGCCTCGGCGCGCGCGATGCGGTCGATGGCGGCCAGCACGGCCGTGCGCACCGTCTCGTCGAAGGTGCGGACGCTGAGCCGTACGACGGCCCGGTCGGGGATGACGTTGGCGGTGTCCCCGGCGTGGAAGGAGCCGACGCTGACCACCGCCCGGTCCTTCGGGGCGACCTCGCGGGCCACCACGGACTGCACCCGCTGCACGAAGGCCGCCGCCATCAGGATCGGGTCGACGGTGGTCTCGGGCCGCGAGCCGTGGCCGCCGGTGCCGTGGAAGGTGATCTGCAGGCTGTCGGCGGCGGCCATGCAGGCTCCGGGGCAGTACGCGATCAGCCCGGCGCCGAAGGGGGCGACATGCTGGGCCAGCACCACATCGGGGGTGGGCACCAGGCCCTTGCTGTAGAGGCCGGCGTCGAGCATGGCGCGGGCACCGCTGCCGACCTCCTCGGCGGGCTGGAAGAGCACGATCAGCGTGCCGGACCAGTGCGCGCGGCCCGCCGCGAGCAGGTCGGCGGCGCCCAGCAGACAGGTCACATGGACGTCGTGCCCGCAGGCGTGCATCCGGCCGGGGACCGTGGAGGCGTAGTCCAGGCCGGAGTTCTCGGTGACGGGCAGCGCGTCCATGTCGGCGCGCAGCAGGATGACGGGTCCCGGGCCGTTGCGCAGCAGGCCGACGACGCCGGTCTCGGCGATGCCGGTGGTGACGTCATAGCCCCAGCCGGTCAGCCGCCGGGCGGCCTCGGCGGCCGTACGGGTCTCCTGGAAGCCGAGTTCGGGGTGGCGGTGCAGGTCTTCGTAGAGGGCCACGAGGTCCGCGAGGCGGTCGTCGAGCGGGGCCAGGACGGCAGCGGAGTCGTCACTGTGCTCGGCGTCATCGGTCGGGCGGGTCGTGTCTGTGCCTGTCGTGTCGCTGTCGCTCATACACGCATTCGACCATGAATCGCCACCCCGCACCGAGCGACGGTCCCCCACCCGCCCCGGAGCCGTCCCGTAGGGGCCAACTCCGCCTTGCCCTGGCCGGACTTCGCGGGTGCCGCTGCGCCCGTTCGTGACACCGAAGGCGGCGACTGCAACCGTGGATCACCCTGCTGCGACCGGGACCAGCAAGCCCAAGCCGACGACTGGAGGCCGACGTTGGCCACTACCCCCAACCCACGGACCGGCGAGCCGCTCGACCTCACGACGCACCTGATGGACCAGGCCATGGGCCATCTCTTCTCCGCCGCCCTGCGCACCGCGGCGCAGCACCGCATCGCCGACCATCTCGCCGGGGGCCCGCGCACCGCCGAGCAGCTGGCCGCCGCCACCGGCACACACGCCCCGCATCTGCGCCGCGTACTGCGTTATCTCGCCACCCGCGGCATCTTCCGGGAGGACGCCGCGGGCGCCTACCACCTGACGCCGGCCGCCGGCCCACTGCGCACCGACGCCCCCGACTCGCTGCACCCCGCCGTCATGATGATGACCGACGAGCTGTTCCTGCGGACCTCGGCCGCCATCCCGGAGTCCGTACGGCACGGCGGCGCATCCTTCGAGCGGCTCTTCGGGGTGCCCCTCTTCGAGCATCTGAGGACGGAGCCGGCCATCCGCCGGCTCTTCGACGACGGGATGTCCTCGCTGTCCGGCCCGGTCGACGAGGCGGTGGCGGCGGTGTACCCGTTCCCCGAGGCCGGCACGGTCGTGGACATCGGCGGGGGCCGCGGCGGGCTGCTGCGCGCCGCGCTGCGCCGCCACCCGCAGCTGACCGGTGTGCTCTTCGACCAGGCGCCGCCGCTGACCCACCACCTCCTGGACGGCGACGAGTTGAAGGGCCGCTGGCGCACCCAGGAGGGCGACTTCTTCGCGTCCGTACCGGAGGGGGGTGACGTCTATGTCCTCAAGCACGTGCTGCACGACTGGACGGACGAGGCCTGCCGGCGCATCCTGCGCACCTGCCACCGGGCGATGGCGGCCGGCCGCCGGCTGCTGGTCATCGACGCCGTACTGCCGCCGGGCAACGCCCCGCACTTCGGCAAGACCCTGGACGTGGCGATGATGGGGGTGGTCGACGGGCAGGAGCGGACCGCGGAGGAGTTCGCGACGCTGCTGTCGGCCGGCGGGTTCCGGCTCACGCGGGTGCTGCCCACGCCTGCCTTCCCCTCGATCGTGGAGGCGGTCGCCGAGTAGCCGCCCCACGGGCCGACACGACACGCCGCACGCCGCTCCGATCGTGGGCGGCCTCGCCCGCCCGCGCTGTACTGATGCCGGCCGCATCGGTCGACGAGAGGAGCTGACGTGCCGGTCCTCATGCGTGCGCGCCGCCGCGACGAAGAGCACCGCACCGCCACCCCGCTGGAGCTCTTCTTCGACCTGTGTTTCGTCGTGGCGATCGCGCAGGCCGGGCGTCAACTGGCCCATGCGCTGGCCGAGGGGCACCCGGGGGGCGGCATCTCCGGCTATCTGATGCTCTTCTTCGCCATCTGGTGGGCCTGGATGAACTTCAGCTGGTTCGCCTCGGCGTACGACACCGACGACCCGCTCTATCGCGTGGTGACGCTCGTCCAGATGGCGGGGGTGCTGGTGCTGGCCGCCGGCGTGCCGCGGGCCTTCGTCAACAGCGACTTCACGGTCATCTGGTTCGGGTATCTGGTGATGCGGCTGGCCATGGTCGCCCAGTGGCTGCGGGCCGCACTCGCCGGCCGGGGCGCCGAGCGGCGCACCGCGCTGCGCTACGCCCTGGGAATGACGGTGTGCCAGATCGGCTGGCTGGGGCTGCTCGCGCTGCCCAAGGGGGACGTGCCCTGGGTGTTCGTGGTCGTGGGACTGCTGGAGCTGGCCGTCCCCACACTGGCCGAGCGGGAGCGGCAGACGGCCTGGCATCCCCATCACATCGCCGAGCGCTACGGCCTGTTCACCATCATCGTACTGGGCGAGACGATCGCGGCGGCCACGGTCGCCGTGCAGTCGGCCCTGGACGAGAACGACGAGCTGAGCGCCCTGCTGCCGATCGCGGGCGGCGGACTGCTGCTGGTCTTCGCCGCGTACTGGATCTACTTCGCGGTCCCGATCCACCGTCACCTGCACTCGAACCGCCAGGCGTTCCTGTGGGGCTACGGCCACTACCTGGTGTTCGGTTCGGCGGCCGCGGTGGGCGCGGGCATCGAGGTCGCGGTGGAGGAGACGTTCGGCAAGGCGCATCTGTCGCCGTTCGCGGCAGCCGCCTGTGTCACGGTGCCGGCCGCACTGTTCATGGCGACGGTGTGGCTGATCCACTCCCGGCACCAGAAGCGCGGCCCGGCCCAGCAGCTCGTGCTTCCGGTGTCCTCGCTCCTGGTACTGGCGTGCACCTTCGCCGGGCACTGGGCGATCCTGGCGGCCGGTCTGGTGGCATCCGTCACGGTCGCGGCCGGCGTCGTTCTCACATCCCGTCAGGGCACCGCACTGGTGGAGTAGAAGCAGCCGCCGCGTCACCCATCTCGGCGATCGCCATGGCACCGATCTCGGGAAGCGGGCCGACACGGGCCCCTCGACGCCCCGGCAGGCCCCTCTCCCCTTCCCCCATAAGCGTGCCGAACGGTCGTGCAAACCCCCGCAAGCGCCCTGATCCTGCATCAGATTCGGCCATCTTCCCCCCTCCGCCGGGAGAGGGGCCCCTCACCAGCGGAGCCCTCGCCTCCGCCCCCATCCCATACCCCGTCAATTACCCACCAATGGACCCCACTTCCCGTCACTTCGGGCCCCTGTTCCCCACTGTTCACCAGGGCCAGCGGAGGCGCGTCGACTCTGAAGCGGTAGGGTGCAGATTGCCCTTTTTATGACAGGGGGTGCCCCTGTGAAAGAGCCGCAGGAAGCCCCTGGGGAACGACCACCGTCCGTACCTGAGGAGACGCCAGACATGGCCCGCCACGCTCAGTCCCGCGCGCGGACGAGACTGTCCCGGCGCAGCAAGGCCGTGGGCGGTCTCGCCCTCTCCACCCTGGTCGGCACCGCCCTGTGGGCGTGGCCGGCGTCGGGCGACGACCAGAACAGCGGGACCGACGCCAAGAGCACCACGTCCACGACCGCTTCCGGCCCGGACACGCCACGCGTCCCGGTGTCCGCCGCCAAATCCGCCCCGAACGCCGCACCGAATCCTCCCGCCGGACGGCCCATCCCGGGCCTCAGCGACGCCGCCAGGAAGCGGATACCGGCCGACTCCCGGCAGGTCCTGGTCGTCACCGGAAAGGACATGGACTCCTTCCAGTCCCGTGTCGTCCTCTACACCCGTGAAGAGGGCTCCGACGACTGGGAGCCGGGCCCCACCTGGTCCGCGCACAACGCCGCCCACGGCTGGACGGACGACCACCGCTACGGCGATCTGCGCTCCCCCATCGGTGTCTACTCCCTCACCGACGCGGGCGGTCTGCTGACCGCCCCCGAGGACACCAAACTCCCCTACGACCACAACACCAGCTTCGTCGCGGGCGGCACCGGTGTGGAGGGGGAGCCGCTGGCCGGCGCCTTCGACTACGTCATCGCCATCAACTACAACCGGGAGCCCGGCACCTCCCCCCTGGACCCGCAGCGCCCGTGGGGCGACGCCAAGGGTGGCGGCGTCTGGCTGCATGTCGACCACGACGGCCCCACCCAGGGCTGTGTGAGCCTCAAACCCAAGGTGATGCGGGAACTGCTGCGCACCCTGGACCCCGACCTGCACCCGGTCATCGTGATGGGACCGGCCGATTACTGAGCATCCGCCGCACCCCGCGGGGCCGCAGGACGCGCTGACCGACGTCCTCGGCCTCCGGGTCGGCCACGCCCGGCGGACCGGTGACGGGTACCTGACCGGCACCACCGTCGTCCTCGCTCCCGAGGGCGGGGCCGTCGCGGCCGTCGACGTACGCGGCGGCGGCCCCGGCACCCGGGAGACCGACGCGCTCGACCCGCGCAACCTCGTCCAGTGCATCGAGGCGCTCGTGCTGACCGGCGGCAGTGCCTTCGGTCTTGACGCCGCGTCCGGTGTCGCCGCCTGGCTGGAGGAGCAGGGCCGGGGATTCCGCGTGGGACCCGACCCCGCACAGGTCGTCCCGGTGGTGCCGGCCGCGGCCCTCTTCGACCTGGGGCGCGGCGGCGACTGGCGGGCCCGCCCGGATGCCGCACTGGGCCGGGCGGCGGCCGCGGCCGCGGCAAACACCGGGCCCGGCGCCCCGGTCGCCCAGGGCAATACGGGCGCCGGCACGGGCGCGGTGGCCGGCGGCCTCAAGGGCGGGGTCGGCACCGCGAGCTCGGTCCTCCCCTCGGGCGCCACCGTCGCCGCGCTGGCCGTCCTCAATGCCGCGGGCTCCGTCATCGACCCGCGCACCGGCGCCCTCTACGGCCATCTGTACGAGAGCCCGGTGTCCCTGCCCTCCTCCGAGGTGCACGCCACGGCTCTGCGCCGGCTGGCCGAGGCCAGGGAAATATCCCGGGCCCGCTCGGCCGCATCCGTCCGCCCGCCGCTCAACACCACCCTCGCCGTGGTCGCCACGGACGCCGCCCTCACCCGCGCCCAGGCCCACAAGCTCGCCGGCACCGCCCACGACGGTCTGGCCCGCGCCGTCCGCCCCGTCCATCTCCTGTCCGACGGCGACACGGTCTTCGCCCTGTCCACCGCGGCGCGCCCGCTCACCCCCGAAGAGGCCCACACCGAGCCGGCATTCGGCGTACACGCCGTGGCCGGGGCCCTCAACGAGATCCTGTCCGCCGGCGCGGACGTCCTGACCCGCGCCGTGGTGCGGGCCGCCCTGGAGGCGGAAACGGTGGACGGCCCCGGCGGCGTCTTCCTGTCGTACCGAGACCTCTACGGGACGGGCTGACCGCACCGGGATCGCTGCGGATGGACTGACAGCACCGGGCTCGAAGGCCCGACCGTACCCAGGCCGCTACGGGACGGGCTGCCCCGCGGACGGCCGCCCACGGCACTCACCGGTCACACGCCCACCGCCCCCAGCAACGAGCCCGCGGCGTAGGTCACCCCCATCGCCACCGCTCCGCCGCCCACGTTCCGCAACACCGCCCGCCCCACCGGCGCGGCCCCCAGCCGGGCACTGCTCCAGCCACACAGCGCCAGCGCCGCCAGCACCGCGACCACCGTGATCCACAGCCGGTACGCGGCCGGCGGCAGCACGATCGCCAGCAACGGCAACAGCGCCCCCGCCGTGAACGCGAGGAAGCTCGCACCCGCCGCGTGCCAGGGGTTGGTGAGCGCCTCGGGATCGATGCCCAGCTCCACCTCCGCATGGGCACGCAGCGCATCATGCGCGGTGAGCTGCTCGGCGACCTCCTGGGCCAGCTGCTCGGTCAGCCCCTTCCCCGCCAACATCTCGGTCAGCTCGATGAGTTCGGCCTGCGGTTCGGTCGCCAGCTCCCGCTTCTCCTGGGCGAGCGCGGCCTTCTCCGCATCGCGCTGGGTGGAAACCGACACATATTCACCGGCCGCCATCGACAGGGACCCGGCCAGCAACCCGGCCAGCCCCGCCGTCAACAGGGCGCCGCGGGAATCGGTGGCTCCGGCCACCCCGACGACGAGTCCGGCGGTGGAGACGATGCCGTCGTTGGCGCCAAGGACCGCGGCCCGCAGCCAGTTGAGCCGGCTGCCGAGTCCGCCGCCGTGCGCCTCGTCGTGCTCCGGTGTCTGCACAGTCACCGGCAGAGCGTCTCATCCGCGCCGGGCGTGCCCTCGCCCGACGCCCCCGCCCCGCCCCGAATGGGCCGGTGGTAGAAACGGCTTATGTCCGCACCACCCCCCTCCCCGCCTCCCCAGCCGCCACCGCCCACGCTCCTCCAGCCGGCTCCCCGCGAGCCGGCACCACGACGCCGCCTGTGGTGGCACCGGCTGATATTCGGGCTTTGGTACCGCCCGGTGGAGGTGCTGGACGAGGCGCGGGACCGTAGCGCCTGGAGCGCGGCGATGCTGCTGTCGTTGATCAGCGGTGGCATCGGCGTGCTGTCGGTGGATGCGTTCCACACCCAGTGGGCCGTCGACCACGCCGCGGCGCTGCAGCTCCTCGGGCTGGGCGAGGCGGGCGTGCTGGCGGCCAGTCTCGCTCTGGGCTCGGTCGCCCACGCCATCGCCCGGACGCTCGGCGGCATAGGCCGTTTCGCGCCCACCGCAAGCCTGTTCATCGTGCTGTTCTGGGTGACGGATCTGCCGCGGATGGCGATCGCGGCCTGGCTGCCGACCGATGCCACCTTCGTGCAGGCCGCGACCTGGACGACCTGGGGGTTCGGCTATGTCCTTGCCGTACTGCTCATACGGGGCCAGCACCATCTGTCGACAGGGAAGTCGGCGGCCGCGGTATCGGTGCAGATGCTGACCGCGCTGGCCCTGCTGAGGCTGGGCCCGGTGCGCTGAGACCGGGCCCCGGTCCGGTTACCCGGTCAGCTCCGGCTGGTCAGCCGCCGTACGAGCCCCTCGAACGCCGCCCGTTCGTCGGCGCTCAGCTCCACGCACTCCGACGGCGGCCCGGCCGGCCCGGTCTGCCGGGGCACGGAACCGAGCAGTTCCGGCTGGGCGGGCAGCCCCTCCGGGCGGGGCGGGGCAAGCCTCCCGCGCGGCGCGTACCGGGCCCGCATTTCCCGCTGATCACGGCACATGGCCGCCTCGTACCGCCCCCGGCGCAGGAGTCTGGCCAGCCCGACGACCCAGACGATGGCCACAGCCAGCAGCACGCCGAGGCCGATCTGCTGCAGAATCGAAGCTGAGGGGAGCATGCGGTCCTCCCGGACGGATGAGGCGCTGGGGTAGAGCCAGTACACACCACGCGTCAGGCCTTCCGACAGGGGATCTTGGGACCTAAGTCCCGAAGTGACGCATCTCCTATGACATTTCGCTACTTTCCCGTCACTGCGCGGCACAACGGCCCCCCAAGAGGCCGCCACGGCAGGATTCGCTCCGCCCCGTTGGACACCCCGGAGGCTTCCCCCGGCGAAGATCGTCGCGGACGATGACGGCACTTCGTCCGCGACGTGAGGAGTACGCACGTGCCGCAGCCGCACCGGCCGCAGCCCCGGCCATCCACCGACGCCGACACGGAGGCCACCGGGACAGCGGTCACCGGGACGGAAGCCACCGCGGCCGCCCCGCCCGGCGAGCCGCCCGCCCGCGCCCTGGACGGCATCCTCGTCGCGGACTTCAGCCGGGTACTGGCCGGCCCGCTGGCCGCCGCGACGCTCGCCGACCTCGGCGCCGAGGTGATCAAGGTGGAACGGCCGGGCACCGGCGACGACACCCGCGCCTGGGGCCCGCCGTTCGCGGCGGACGGGACGGCCGCCTACTTCGACGCCGCGAATCGCTCCAAGCGCGGCCTGGCCCTGGACCTCGGCGACCCGGACGATGCGGCCGCGGCCCGTGAGCTGGCACGCCGGGCCGACGTACTGATCGAGAACTTCCGTCCCGGCTCGCTCGCCAAGTACGGCCTGGACCACCTCGCCACCCGCGCCGCCAACCCGGGCCTGGTGCACTGCACCATCACCGGTTTCGGGTCCGGCGCGGGTGCCGGGCTGCCCGGCTACGACTTCGTGGTGCAGGCCGTCGGCGGGCTGATGAGCATCACCGGCGAGCCCGGCGGCACGCCCCTGAAGGCGGGTGTCGCCCTGGTCGACGTGCTGACCGCGAAGGACGCCGCCACCGGCATCCTCGCCGCCCTCCACCACCGCCACCGCACCGGCCGGGGGCAGCTGGTGGAAGTGAATCTGCTCTCTTCCCTGCTGGGCTCGCTGGTGAACCAGGCCTCCGGCCACCTGGCCACCGGCCGCGACCCGGGCCCGATGGGCAACCGCCACCCGAGCATCGCCCCGTACGAGACGCTGGCCTGCCGGGACGGGCAGCTGCTCGCGGTGGCGGTGGGGAACGACCGTCAGTTCCGGGCGCTGGCGCAGACGCTGGGCGCACCGGAGCTCGCCGAGGACGTCCGGTTCGCCCGCAATCAGGACCGGGTGCACCACCGCACGGATCTCATCAAAGCGCTGGAAAACCGGCTGGCTGCCGACACCCCTCGGGCCTGGGCCGAGCGGCTGACCCCGGCGTCGGTGCCGTGCGGCCCGGTCAACAGCCTCTCCGAGGCGCTGGAGTTGGCGGGGCGGCTCGGCCTGGACCCGGTGACGTCCGTCGGCGAGGACCGCATCCCCCAAGTCACCAGCCCGCTCCGCCTTTCGGGAACGCCGGTGGCCCAACCCTCCGCTCCGCCCCGCCTGGACGAACACGGCACGCCACTGCGAACCTGGCTGTCGGGACCGGCCGACCAACCCCTCCCCACGCAAATGTGACCTTCGTCACAACCTGGCCCCACCCGCAACCAAATCCGCCCGTAGGTGCTGTTTATCAGCACGGAATCACAACACCCTTGTATGGAGCAGCTCGTGACATCGCCGGACAACCCCGCACCCGCTCGGTCCCGCACTCCGCACCAGCTGCTCCAGTCAGCCGAGCAGCAGGCGTCCGGTATGCCGCGTCCGAACCGACGGACGCGCCGCACGCTGGCCGTCACCGCCCTGTTCGCGGCGGGTGCGCTGGCCCTGTCCGCCTGTGGCGGGGACGCCTCGGCCGGCGGCAATGACGACGGCAAGAACGGCCAGGCCGGTGCGGACGCCGCAGCCGCCAAGGACGCCTCCGACGCCAAGATCAAGGTCTCGTCGAAGGACGGCGCCACCAACGCCAGCATCAACGACACCGGGGTGAAGGTCACCGGTGGCAAGTTGACCGATGTGAAGCTCACCGCCGCCGACTCCGGCACGGCCGTCGCCGGCGCCATATCGGCCGACGGCACGTCCTGGAAGCCCGGCGCCCAGCTGGAGCGCGGCACCAAGTACAAGATCGTGGCGAACGCGAAGGACGCCAAGGGCCGGTCCGCCACCGAGAACGCCAGCTTCACGACGGTCTCCTCGGCCAACAGCTTCATCGGCAGCTACACCCCCGACGACGGCAAGACCGTCGGCGTGGGCATGCCGGTGTCCTTCAACTTCGACAAGGTGATCACCAACAAGAAGGACGTCCAGTCCCACATCAAGGTGACCTCCAGCAGCGGCCAGCAGGTCGTCGGCCACTGGTTCGGCACCCAGCGCCTGGACTTCCGGCCGCAGGACTACTGGAAGGCCGGCTCCAAGGTCACCATGAAGATCGACCTGGACGGGGTGAAGGGCGGCGCCGGCATCACCGGCGTGCAGTCCAAGACGGTGTCCTTCACCATCGGGCGCTCGCAGGTCTCCACGGTCGACATGAACACCCAGACCATGACGGTCAAGCGGGACGGCAAGACCTACAAGCGCATCCCGATCTCCGGTGGCAGCCCCGATCACCCGACCTACAACGGCCAGATGGTGATCTCGGAGAAGTTCGAGCAGACCCGGATGGACGGCTCGACGGTCGGCTTCGGCGGTGAGTACGACATCAAGGACGTCCCGCACGCCATGCGTCTGTCGTCGTCCGGCACCTTCATCCACGGCAACTACTGGGGCGCCTCGTCCGTGTTCGGCAACTCCGGCACCAGCCACGGCTGCGTCGGCCTGCGGGACAGCAAGGGCGGCGGTGGCGACACCCCGGGCAAGTGGTTCTTCAACGAGTCGCTGGTCGGCGATGTCGTCGTCGTGAAGAACTCGCACGACAAGACCGTGCCGCCGGACAACGGCCTCAACGGCTGGAACCTGTCCTGGTCCGACTGGCAGGCGGGCAGCGCGGCCTGACGGACGGCGTCCGCAGCGCAGTTGCACGAGGGCGGTGGCCGGTCCCGGGTGGGGGCCGGCCACCGCCTTGTGCGTACGGGGCCTCGGGGCGCCGCTTCGGCAGCCCGCCGAGCCCGCCCCGTCAGTCGCCCGGCCCCGACCGCCCTCGCTCCGCAGATGCGCTACCTGATGAGCACCGGGCGCTATCCCACCCATCAGCGCTACCTCCACGCAGCGACTCGCAAGGACGATCCGCAGTGGCGCTTCGAAACCGGCCTGGACAGCGTCCTCGACGGCATCGCGGCCCGGCTGGACATCTGAACGTCGACGCCAACTGCCGCAGCGGCCGCCGGATGTTCCGACGGCCGCTGGACCGGTTCCGAGGAGGCGGTGTGGCCCCGCCCGGGGCTTACGGGTGGTAGTGCTCGGCGATCTTCGTGGCGGCGCCGTGGTGCACCGTCACCCGGACCTCGACGGTGCCGAGCTTGGCCGCCTTGCGCAGGTCGGCGAGGGTGCACGGAGTGGTGCCGTAGCCGGAGCCGTCCGCGTGGACCCGGCCGTCAGGGGCCTCGCAGAGCGCTGCCGCACCGAGCACCTTGGTGCTGTCGGCGACGTAGAACGCCTGCTCCATACCGCTCTTGGGCTCCACCGTGAGCTTGTCCTCGGTGAGCCACTTCAGCCTGCCGACCCAGGTGCCGCCGACACCCTTACGGCCGGCGGAGGCACCGCCCTGCCCGGCGGAGCCGCCCGTCCCGGCACCCTGGCCCCCGTTCGCGTCCGTACGCGACGCGCCCTTCCCCGTTGCGGCACCGGAGCCACCGCCCGCCTGCTGCCCACCCGTCGAGGACGAGTCCGCGGAGGAACCGCCCGAGGAGGCACCGCCGGACGCGGAGCCACCGGAGGCGGAGTCCCCCGCCTGCGAGCCGCCGGACGCGCCCTGGCTGCTCGCGGCGGAGGGCGCGGCCGACGCCTTGTCGTCCCCGTTGTCGCAGGCGGTCAGCGAGAGCGCCGCGGCGGCGATGAGGGAGGCGGCGGCGAGACGACGACCGCGGCGCAGGGTGGTGGTGGCGAGCGGCATGAGGATTCCCCCGAGCTGGTGAGTGGTGCCCCTTCGGCGTGACGTCCACGACTCTCGCCGGATCGGCTAAAGATCCACTAACGCACCGGTAACCTCACCGTCCGTTGCCTCACGTCCCGTCGGAGCCCGTCCGGCAGGTGGCGCGGGACGCGGCCGTGCGGGCGGGATCGACACCGCCCCGGCACAGCGCGCGGGGCTTGAACGCGCCGGGGCCGCCACCGCGTCGTTCTGTCGGTGGCGGCCCCGGCTCGGGTGGGGAAAGGCGGGTCAGGCGGCGACCGTTACCCCGGAATCCTCGGTGGACGAGGTCTCCGCCGGTCGCGTGGGCGACGTCTTGCGGAGCCCCTTGAGGAGGATCACCAGGGCCGCGCTGACGCCCGTGCCCGCGGCGATGGCGAGCAGGTAGAGGAACGGCTGGCCGATCAGGGGGACGACGAAGATGCCGCCGTGCGGGGCGCGGAGGGTGCAGCCGAAGGCCATCGACAGCGCTCCGGTGACCGCACCGCCGGCCATCGCGGAGGGAATGACGCGCAGCGGGTCGCCGGCGGCGAAGGGGATCGCGCCCTCGGTGATGAAGGAGGCACCGAGCACCCAGGCCGCCTTGCCGTTCTCCCGTTCGGCCTTGGTGAAGAGCCGCCCGCGGACGGTCGTGGCCAGCGCCATCGCCAGCGGCGGCACCATGCCGGCCGCCATCACCGCGGCCATGACCTTCAGGCTGCCCTCGTTGGCGTTGGCGAGACCGCCGACCGCGAAGGCGTAGGCGACCTTGTTCAGCGGACCGCCCAGGTCGAAGCACATCATCAGGCCGAGGATCACGCCCAGGATGATCGCGTTGGCGCCGGTGAGCCCGGACAGCCAGTCGGTCAGCCCCTTTTGCAGTGCGGCGATCGGCTTGCCGATCACGAGGAACATCAGGAAGCCGACGATCGCCGAGGAGATCAACGGGATGACCACGACGGGCATGATGCCGCGCAGCACCGGCGGGATGCTGACCCGCTGAATCGTCATCACCACCGCACCCGCGATCAGACCGGCGATCAGACCGCCGAGGAAGCCCGCGTTGATGGTGAGCGCGATGGCCCCGCCGACGAAGCCGGGAACGAGGCCGGGCCGGTCCGCCATGCCGTACGCGATGAAGCCGGCCAGGACCGGGACGAGGAAGCCGAACGCGACGCTGCCGATCTGGAAGAGCAGGGCCGCCCAGCTCGTGGACTCGGTCCACAGGAAGTGGTCGGCGACGGACGGCGCCTTGTTGATCGTGTAGCCGCCGACGGCGAAGGCGACCGCGATGAGCAGACCGCCCGCGGCGACGAACGGGACCATGTAACTGACGCCGGTCATCAGCCACTTGCGCAGGCGGGTGGCGAAGCCGTCACCCGTGTCGGCGTCCCTGTCCATGGGCGCGGCGGGGTGCGCGGGGGCGGTGGCCTCGCCGCGTTCGGCCTTCTGCCGTACCTCGGCGATGAGTTCGGCGGGGCGGTTGATGCCCGCCTTCACCCCGACGTCGACGGTCGGCTTCCCGGCGAACCGGTCCTTCTCCCGTACCTCGACGTCATGAGCGAAGATCACGCCGTCCGCGTCCGCGACGAGCTGCGGATCGAGCCGCTTGAACCCTGCCGAGCCCTGGGTCTCGACCAGCACCTCAACGCCGGCGGCCTGCCCGGCCTTCTCCAGCGATTCGGCAGCCATGTAGGTGTGCGCGATGCCGGTGGGGCAGGAGGTGATGGCGACGATACGG
This sequence comes from Streptomyces sp. NPDC054786, assembly GCF_053611685.1. Lineage (NCBI taxonomy): Bacteria > Bacillati > Actinomycetota > Actinomycetes > Kitasatosporales > Streptomycetaceae > Streptomyces > Streptomyces sp. NPDC054786. The sequence continues at coordinate 68,891 of NZ_JBSHAW010000035.1, forward strand.
AAGGGGGCGGCCGGGGCCGGGGCCTCGGGAGGGGCCTCGGTGGCTGCTGCGGGGGTGGACTCCGGCTCGGGTGCCGGTATGGACTCCGGCTCGGATGCCGGCTCCGTCCCGGGTGCCGTCTCCGCTCGCGCGTCCGCTTCCGGCACCCCGGCCTGGGGCTCCTCCGCCGGTGCGTCCCCGCGGATCAGTGCCGCCGTACGCTCCGGTTCGGTGGCGGACCGCAGTGCGCCGGTGAAGGACTCGTCCATCAGATGCCGGGCGAGGGTCGAGAGGATCGAGAGATGGTCCGCATCGCCGCCCGCCGGGGCCGCGATCAGGAAGATCAGGTCAGCCGGGCCGTCCGGCGCACCGAAGTCGATTCCGGAGGCGCTGCGTCCGAAGGCCAGCGTCGGCTCCGTGACGTGTTCGCTGCGGCAGTGCGGGATGCCGATCCCGCCGTCCAGGCCGGTCGGCATCTGGGCCTCCCGTGCGGCCACATCCGCGAGGAAGCCCTCCAGGTCGGTGACGCGGCCGTGGGCGGCCATCCGTTCGGCCAGGGACCGTGCGGCGGCGTCCTTCGTTTCTGCGGACAGGTCGAGGTCGACCAGTTCCGCGGTGATCAGCTCACTCATCGCGGGCTCCTTGCGCGGTACCGCCGTAGGGGCGGTGGGGACGGAACGGGGGGTGGCTGGGGCGCCTCCCGGCGTGGGCCGGAGGGACGGATCGAGGGGACGACGCCGGGCTGCTGCACCGCAGCAACAGCGGCACCGTGGACGGCACTTACCGCACCGGCTCCGCGCACGGTTACCGCACCGGCTCCGCACACGGCACCCACCGCACCGGATCGCTGCGCGGCCGTCATGACACCGGCTCCGTCAGTACGCGGTTGAGCGGCACCGCATCGGTGGTCGTGACCGCCGAGACGTCCAGATCGGCCGGTGTCGGCATCTGGCTGCCGGGCAGCTGAACGGCGGCCGCGCCATGGGCCAGTGCGGCGGCCAGCGCGATCGGCCCCGTACCGCCCGCCGTGAGGAAGCCCGCCAGTGAGGCATCGCCCGCACCGACATTGCTGCGGACGGCGGCGACCGGGGCGCTGCCGAAGTAGGCGCCGTCCTCGTCGACCAGGAGCTGGCCGTCCGCCCCCAGGGAGGCCAGTACGGCGCGGGCTCCCCATGCGCGCAGCTCCTCGGCGGCCTTGACCACGTCGCCGAGGGTCGCGAGCGGCCGGCCGACGGCCTGTGCGAGCTCCTCGGCATTCGGCTTGACGACGTCCGGGCATTCGCGCAGCGCCGCGGTCAGCGACGGGCCCGAGGTGTCCAGGGCGATCCGGGCGCCGGCACGGTGGGCGCGGGACACCAGCTCCGCGTACCACTCGGGCGCCAGGCCGCGCGGCAGGCTGCCGCAGCAGGCGATCCAGTCGGCCCCCACGGAACGCTCGCCGACCGTCGTGAGCAGCGCCTCCGACTCGTCGGCGGTCAGCTCGGGCCCGGTCGCATTGATCTTTGTCAGGGTGCCGTCGGGTTCGGCGACCGAGATGTTGGAGCGGGTCTGGCCGGCCACCGTCACCCCCGCCACCTCGATGCCCTCGGCGCCCAGCAGCGCGGCCAGCGCCGCGCCGGCCGGACCGCCCAGAGGCAGTACGGCGAGGGTGCGGTGTCCGGCGGCGGCGACCGCCCGGGAGAGATTGACGCCCTTGCCGCCGGGGTCGATCCGGTCGGCGGTGGCCCGGAGTACGGCCCCGCGGTCCAGCGCCGGGATCTCGTACGTACGGTCCAGGCTGGGGTTGGGGGTGACGGTGAGGATCATGCGCGTACTACTTCCGTGCCCGCGCGCTCGATGGCGAGGGCGTCGTCGGGGCTCAGGCCGGTGTCGGTGATGAGCAGGTCCACGTCCGACAACTCGCCGAAGCGGGCGAAGTGCTGCTGCCCGAACTTGGCGGAGTCGGCGAGGAGGACGACCCGGCGGGCGGCGGCGATCAGCGCCCGCTTGACGGCGGCCTCCGCGAGGTCAGGGGTGGTCAGGCCGCCGTCGAGCGAGAAGCCGTTGGTCGCGAGGAACAGCACATCGGCGTTGATCTCGCGGTAGGCGCGCAGCGCCCAGTCGTCGACCGCGGCCCGCGTACGGTGCCGGATCCGGCCGCCCACGAGGTGGAGGGTGAGCCCGGGGTGGTCGGCCAGCCGCGCGGCGACCGGCAGGCCGTGGGTGACGACGGTCAGCTCGGCCTCCAGCGGGATCTCGGCGGCGAGCCGGGCGGCGGTCGTACCGGCGTCCAGAATGACGTTCCCGGAGCTGCCGGCGCCGCCCTCCCCACCGGGGAGCTCGGCGAGTGCGGCCCGCGCGATGCGCTGCTTCTCGTCGGCGGCGACGGCGTCCCGCTCGGCGAGGTCGGGCTCGAAGTCCAGCCGGCCGGCCGGAATGGCCCCGCCGTGCACCCGGCGCACCAGGCCGGCCCGGTCCAGCGCCTTCAGATCGCGCCGCACGGTCTCGGCGGTGACCTGGAATTCCTCCGCCAGGGAGAGCACATCGACCCGCCCGCCTTCACGGGCGAGCCGCAGAATCTCCTGCTGGCGCTCCGGTGCATACATCAGCGTGTCTGTCCGTTCCCTGCCCGAACCTGTGGTTTCAACAGGATGCTACGCCCGGATTTCCGCGAAGTAAACATAAATGGACTCCGCGCAGACTCAAACAGACATCGCGAGGCCAGGCATCAGCCAGCCCTACGCACCGCGCACCCCGGCCCGGCCGCCGTCCGTACGCCCCGCGCACCCCCGGCCCGCCGCCGTCCGTACGCACCTGCGGACACAAGAGAGCCCCGACGCCACGAAGGGCACCGGGGCTCGTCCGATACGGGCACACGTCTCACCAGGGATGGCGGCGCGCGCAAGAGCGCGCGCCCGTTATGCGGCCGCGTCGAAGCCGGTGTCACGCGCCATCCGCTTCAGCTCCAGCAGGGCATGCTTCTCGATCTGCCGGATCCGCTCGCGGGTCAGGCCGTGCTGCTTGCCGACCTCGGTCAGCGTGCGCTCACGTCCGTCCTCTATGCCGTACCGCGCCTTGATGATCGAGGCGGTGCGGTGGTCGAGGCGGTCGATCAGATCCTCCAGCTCCTCGCTGCGCAGCAGCGTGAGCACGGACTGCTCGGGTGAGGCCGCGGAGGTGTCCTCCAGCAGATCACCGAACTGGGTGTCGCCGTCGTCGTCCACCGACATGTTCAGGCTGACCGGGTCGCGTGCCCAGTCGAGTACGTCGGTGACGCGGGCGGGCGTGGAGCCCAGCTCGCCGGCGACCTCCGCCGGCTCCGGGTCACGGCCGTTCTCACGGTTGAACTCGCGCTGCACGCGGCGAATCCTGCCCAGCTCCTCGACGAGGTGCACGGGCAGCCGGATCGTGCGCGACTGGTCGGCGATGGATCGGGTGATGGCCTGGCGGATCCACCATGTTGCGTACGTCGAGAACTTGAAGCCCTTGGCGTAGTCGAACTTCTCCACGGCACGCACCAGACCGGCGTTGCCCTCCTGGATCAGATCCAGCAGGGGCAGTCCGGCGCGCGGGTAGCGGCGGGCGACCGCCACCACCAGGCGAAGGTTGGAACGGATGAAGATGTCCTTGGCCTTCGCACCCTCCTCGACCAGCGCCTCGAGTTCCTCGCGCCCGGCGCCCGCGGCATTGCCGTCGGTGACCTCGCCGTCCAGGATCTGCTGGGCGTAGACGCCCGCCTCGATGGTCTGGGACAGCTCGACCTCCTTGGCGGCGTCGAGCAGTGGCGTGCGCGCGATCTCGTCGAGGTACATGCCGACCAGGTCGCGGTCGGCGATCTCCCCGCCTACGGCGCGAACACTGTTGGCCCCGCCAGAACCGTTGCTGGTTTCCTGACGTCGGGCGACGGCACGGGTTGCCATGCGTGTGCTCCCTTTGCGATGAGTCGGTCGCGGGACGGTGGGCGGGGCGGAAGGGGCATCGAAACCGATGCTTCACCGACTGACCCGTCCGAAGGAAACAACGGCTGGAATCCGGACAGAATTCCCACGCTGCCCCGCTATTTTTCTGATCATGCAGTACCCTGCGCCCCCACCCAGGGAGGTCACATGCCGCGTGAGCAGGGGGAAGTGCAGGTCAGAGCGGGCACTGAAGCAGATCTTCCGGCCCTCACCGAGCTTTACAACCACTACATCCGTGAGACGTGCATCACCTTCGACCTGGAGCCCCTCACTCCCGAACAGCGCCACCCGTGGTTGCTCTCCCACCCCCAAGACGGCCCGCATCGTCTTCTGGTTGCCCAGGAGGCGACAGACCGGATGAAAAACCCGCACAACGGGCCGACGAGCGCGCTACACGCCGGGTCCGCGGCGTCCGGGGCCGGGCAACCGGGAGGGGCGCTGCTCGGCTACGCGACCAGCAGCGCGTTCCGCCCGAAGGCCGCCTACGCCCCTTCCGTCGAGGTCACCGTCTACTGCGCCCCGCACGCCGCCGGCCGCGGCGTCGGCACCCTGCTCTACACCTCGCTCTTCGAGGCACTGGCCGACGAGGACGTTCATCGCGCCTACGCCGGGATCACCCAGCCGAACGAGGCATCCACGCGCCTCCACACCCGTTTCGGCTTCCGGCACATCGGTACGTACACGGAGGTGGGCCGCAAGTTCGGCCGCTACTGGGACGTGGCCTGGTACCAGAAGGACCTGGACTGAACCCGCTCTCCGGCTCGCCTTCCCGGGCCCCGAGTCCCTAACCCGCCCGTTCCGCCCGACTCCGTAACCCGCGGTTCGGGTTGCCACGGACGACGCCCGGGTGTCGCCTGGACAGGAGGGGCAGCGGGACAGCGGGATGATCGAGAGGAGCCCGTCATGGACCAGCACGCTCATCGGCACGAGGCAAGGGCCGCCCGCTCACACGGCACCGTCGACGTGGAACACGGCGCGACGGCGAACGCCCGGTCCCATGACCCGCAGCGGGCCGCCCGACCAGCCGGCCTGGCCGCACGCATCCCCGCGACCGTGTCGCTGCCGGTCATCGCGGCCCTCGCCTTCGGCTGCTTCACCATCTTCCGCACCCACACCGACGGCACCAAGGGCGGCCCGGCCATGCTGTACGGGCTGGCCGCGGCCGTGGTGACCGGCGTGCTGGGGCTGGCACTGGCCCACTTCCAGTCGTCCATGATCACCGAGACCCGGGCGCTCGCCTACGGCGCGCTCTTCGGCTGCGCGATGGGCTGGGTCTACAGCCTCGGCGGGGAATCGATCCTCAAGTCATCCGCGTTCGGCCTCACCCTGGGCGCCGTGATGTTCGTCGTCGCCCTCTACGTCTTCCGCACCCACCGCACCCGCGAGCCGCACGGCATACACCGTCCCCACAAGCCCCACCGGGGCCACCGCCTCCCCGTGGCCACCCACTGAGACAACGGCTCAGGCACCCACTGAGGTGACCCGCTGATCGTCGGCCCGCTGCCCCACGGGCCGCCGGCCCGGCGATCCCCGCCTGCGTCCGCCCTCCACTCCACCTGTCACTCCGCCTCCGAGTCCACCTGTGCTGCCGCATCGCCGGACGTCCGCCGGATGGTGCGCAGCCCATACCCGACACCCTCTGTCGGGTATTCCGGCATCCGGATAGGTCCCGGGTCGGCGCCCCCGCCGAGAACGGCCTCCACCCGCCTCCACCTGCGGCCTTACGACCACCGGTGTAGGCCGTAAGCCCGTTACGCGTGCCGCCCCGCCGACCTAGCCTCCCAGCATGGATACGACGAGCGGCACACTCGACGAAGCCCTACTGCGCCTGCACACCTCCGGCCCCGAGTTCAAGGGCTCTCTGAGCAACCACGGACCGATGGCCGTGGAAGCCATGGTCCGCAACGGCCAGGCCCGCACCGTCCACCGCTGGCTCGACACCTACGCGAGCAGACTGGAGGGCGTGCCGAGTGCCCGCACCCGTATCACCCACGCCAACTGGCGGGAGGCGCTGGGCGATTCGGGCCGGGTCACCGACTGGACGGCGTACTTCACCGACCAGCTCGCCGAGCGGCCCTGGCGGGAGCTCCTCGCCGAGTGGTGGCCGCGCCTGCTGCCCGGCATCGCCGGCGCCGCCACCCACCCGGTGATCCGCGTGGGGCATGCCGTGCACAGCCTGCTGACAGTGGGTGAAGACGCGGCGCGGACCGCGGAGTTCGCCCATGCCCTCGGCTACTGGGCCGCCCGTCATCTGCTCCTGCCCGCCGCCGTACACCCCACGGGCCGTGCCACCCCGGCCGAGGCGCTTGCCGCCCTTCCCCGTATCGCCGACCAACGCGTGGCGCCGGTGAAGGGATACGCCCAACTCCCGGGCACACCCGGCTGGTTGAGCACCACCGAGTCGTTGCATGTCCCCGATGACCCCGAGGCCGCACGCGCGGGCCTGACCGGGCTCGTACGCGCCGCCACGCTCAACTACGCGGACCACGGCCACGGGAACGGCATCATGCTGGTGCACGCCGCCACCGCGCCGAACGCGGTGCTGCGCACCCTGCCCGCGCTCCCCCGGGAACTGTGGGCGAGCTCGTTCGTGGTGGCCTGGGCGGCGGCCTCGGCGATCACCGCGATCTACGCCGCCGAGACCCCGCGCCCCGCGCCGGACGCCGCCTCGGCCGCCCCCGAAGAGGTCTTCGAGCGGGCGGTCGCCCACGGCAACGAACATGCGATCAAGTTCGCGGACACCGCGCTGGACGTGGCGGCGGCCTCCGAGAACGGCGACACCCGCGCACTGTCGGCGGCCCTGAACGCCCTCGCGCTGATCGCCGAGGACGACTAGGGGCGGGCCGACGACTGGGGGACGGCGGCGGACGACCAACGAGGCGACGGAGGACCAACGAGGCGACGGGCGACCGGCCCGAGCTCGCCGCCCGCGCCGCATCCGTACCCCGCCCCCCAGCCGAACCCCCAGCCGAACCCTCAGCCGAACTGCACCGACCGCTTCGCCAGCCCCATCCAGAAACCGTCGATCACACTGCGTCCGCTGTCCAGCTGCCCGTAGGCGTCCGCGGCTCCCAGGGTCACGAACAGCGGGGCGAAGTGCTCGGTGCGGGGATGGGCGAGCCGGCCGGCCGGCGCCTTGTGCGCGAAGTCGAAGAGGGCATCGAGATCCTGGGCCTCCAGGGCCTGGCGCCCCCAGTCGTCGAACTCCGCCGACCACGCCGGCGTACCGCCGTCGACGTGCCGCAGCGCCGCCAGATTGTGCGTGAAGAAGCCGCTGCCGATGATCAGTACGCCCTCCTCGCGCAGCGGCGCGAGCTTGCGGCCGATCTCGTGGAGCCGGCGCGGATCGAGGGTCGGCAGGGAGATCTGGAGTACGGGGACGCCGGCGTCCGGGAACATCTCCACGAGCGGCACGTACGCTCCGTGGTCGAGCCCCCGGTCGGGGAGGTCCGCCACGGGCATCCCCGCCGTACGCAGCGTCCCGCGTATCCGCTCGGCCAGCCGCGGCGCCCCCGGTGCCGGGTATCGCACCTGGTAGTAGTGCTCCGGAAAGCCCCAGAAGTCGTAGACCAGCGGCACCGTCGCGGTGGCGCCGAGCGCGAGCGGCGCCTCCTCCCAGTGCGCGGAGACGATCAGTACGGCCTCGGGACGCGGCAGCTCGGCGGACCAGGCGGCGAGCTGACCCGGCCACCACGGGTCGTCGGCGAGCGGCGGCGCACCATGGCTGAGAAAGAGAGCCGGCATCACGGACATCAGGACCCCACAGCGTCACACTTGGCAGTAGTCGGTGCGCGCGACGACTCGGCCGTCGGCGCCCAGATGCTTGAATGTTCAAGCGTCGAGTCCCAGCGTAACCCGGCCTTGTTAAAACTTAAATAACTCTCCGAGTGGTGAGAGAGTGGATGGTATGAGCATCGAACCCGTAACCGAGCCGCGCTGGCTCAGCGACGAGGAGCAATTCGCCTGGCAGTGCTACCTCCACGCCACCACGCTCCTGGAGGATCACCTCGATCGTCAGCTGCAGCGGGACGCAAGGATGCCGCACGTCTACTACGGCCTGCTCGTCCAGCTCTCCCGTGCACCGCGGCGCCGGATGCGGATGACCGAGCTGGCTCAGAACGCCAAGATCACCCGCTCTCGCCTCTCGCATGCGATCGCGCGCCTGGAGAGGAACGGCTGGGTACGGCGCGAGAACTGCCCGTCCGACAAGAGGGGCCAGAACGCCCATCTCACGGACGAGGGAATGCGGGTCCTGGAGAGGGCCGCCCCCGGGCACGTCGCCGCCGTACGCGCCGCGATATTCGACCGGCTCTCCCAGGAACAGGTCGGCCAACTGGCCGAGATCTGCCAGGTCATGACCGAAGGACTGCAGCCGCAAGGCGCCGACCTCCCCTGGCTCCGCTGACGGATCAGCGGAGCCGGACGAGGCCGACGCCCGTGTGAGTCGCGGCAGGACCCGTACGACGCCTACGCCGTGCGGGTCACCCACGAGCCGGGGTGGCGGAAGGCCGGTACCCGCCCGGCGTGGGAGTGCGTACGGCTCCCGCCCACCGGATCAGTGCGCCATCACCGGAACCTGCAGCTCGCTCTCGCCCTGGCCCGCACCGTCGGCCTCGCCGTCACCGGAGGAGGCCACCGGCGAACCGCCACCCGGCCGCCCGGTGTTGATGAAGGTGAAGGCGATCACGCCTGCCAGGGCCAGAATGCCGACCGCCCACCAGATGGCGGTGGTGTAGCCGTGCACCATCGACTGCAGCTTGAGCAGATCCAGCGAGCGCGCACCGGCCGCATGCGAGGTGGCGTACGCGGTGGTGGCACTGGCCGCGATGGTGTTCAGCAGGGCCGTACCGATCGCGCCGCCCACCTGCTGCGAGGTGTTGACCATCGCGGAGGCGACACCGGCGTCCCGCGGCTGGACCCCGTGCGTGGCCAGTGACATGGCCGGCATGAACGCCGTACCCATGCCGAGGCCCATCAGCAGGAAGCCGGGCAGGATCAGCGCCGGGTAGGACGTGTCCAGGTCGATCTGGGTCAGCACCAGCATGCCGAGCGCGGCGACCGTGAAACCGGGTGCCATCAGCAGCCGCGGCCGGACCCGGGTCATCAGCCGGGCGCCGATCTGCGTCGAGCCGGTGATCATGCCGACGATCATCGGCAGGAAGGCCAGACCGGTGGTGACCGGGGTGTAGCCCTTCACGATCTGCAGGTAGTAGGTCAGGAAGAGGAAGAGACCGAACATGCCGATCACGGCCAGGCCCAGCGAGGCATAGATACCGGCACGGTTCCGCTCCGCGACCACCCGCAGCGGCAGCAGCGGGGCCTTCACCTTGGACTCGACCAGCACGAACGCCAGCAGCAGGACGACCGCCGCGGCGAACAGGCCGAGGGTCGCGCCGGCCAGCCAGCCGTCGGACTCGGCCCGGGTGAACCCGTAGACCAGCGAGACCAGGCCGAGCGTGGCCAGGATGACGCCGGGGATGTCCAGCCGGGAGGTGTTGCGGCTCCCCTCGGGCTCGCGGATGACCAGGAAAGCGCCGGTCGCGGCCACCACGGCGAACGGGATGTTGACGAAGAAGGTCCAGCGCCAGTTCATGTACTCGGTCAGCACCCCGCCGAGGATCAGACCCACGGCGCCGCCACCACCGGCGATCGCACCGAAGATGCCGAACGCCTTGGCGCGCTCCTTGGCCTCGGTGAAGGTCACGGCCAGCAGCGACAGCGCGGCCGGCGCCAGCAGCGCGCCGAAGACACCCTGCAGCGCACGCGCGCCCAGCAGCATCCCCTGGTTGGCCGCGGCCCCGCCGAGCGCGGAGGCGACCGCGAATCCGGTCAGTCCGATGATGAAGGCCCGCTTGCGTCCCCACAGGTCGGCGACGCGCCCGCCGAAGAGCAGCAGACCGCCGAAGGCCAGCGCGTAGGCGGTGATCACCCACTGCCGGTTGGCGTCGGTGATACCGAGATCCTCCTGAGCGGAGGGCAGCGCGATGTTCACGATGGTCGCGTCGAGAACGACCATCAGCTGGGCGAGGGCAATGAATATCAGCGCTTTCCAGCGCCGGGGATCGACGTGCGTGGCTGTTTCAGACATGGCGGGATCCACCTAGTGGTGCGGTGAGCGAATAAGAGCGAAGAACGGGACGTGCGGAGCGAAATACGGGACGTGGGAGATGCGTAGGACGTGGGGGATGCGTAGGGCGTGTGGGATATGCGGGACGCGTCAGGCTGCTGCGGCGCGTGGCCCGGTCTACGAGCGGCGCCTCAGGTCGTCCAAGGTGGCGGCGGCGCCGGGAAGTTCGGAACGGGCGGGCGCCTGCAGACCGTCCAGGAACAGCTGCAGATGACGGTGCACGAACTGGTCGAAGTTCGTACAGCTGCTGCCCGGCAGCGGCCGGGTGAGCTGGGTGATCGCGACCATCAGATCACCGACGGCGATGTCGGTACGCAGCTGGCCACTGTCGCGCGCGGCACGCATCACGGCCTCGACGGCCGCCTCCAGGCGCTCGCGCGCCGCGAGCAGATCGGGGTGGTCTCGGTCGATGCCGTCGGAGAGCAACGGGCACAACGCCCCGATCCGCTCCTCCACCGCAGCATGGACGAAGCGCCTCAGCGCTTGGAAGGCATCGGACTCCTCGGCAAGGGCACTCTCCGCGCGGTCCGCGGTACGGGACATGACGGCGAGCGTGACGTAGTGGATCAACTCCGGGCGATCCGCAAAGTGACGGTAGAGCGTCGCATTGCCGACACCCGCGCGTCGAGCGATTTCATCGAGCGGGACCTCGGGCCCGAACTCGACCATCGTCTCGCGGGCGGCCGCAATGATCCGCTCCCGGTTGCGCAGCGCATCCGCCCGCAGTCGGGGCTGCTGCCCCTTCTCCCCGGACTTCGCGCATGCGGCGACGGCGGTCACGGCAGCTCACTCCCCTCAACTCTCGACACGTCCCGAAGGCCTGGATTCCCGGACGGACCAAACCCCGCCCGCCCGGTCGGGTGAGCCGGCGAGCGGCCGGGTCGAGCGACGGGCGAGGGGCCGGGCGACCGACCGGGGACCGCACGAACCGGGGAGACGCTCCCCGTTTCATCCGGACGCCTGGTTAAACGGGGAGACCCTCCCCGGATATTTCACGCCCTCTTGTGACCTGAACCACACTCAACCCCCCTGTGCCCGGCGCACCGTCCCCGACGCGACCGGCAAGGGAGCGCACCCCGACCCATCCGGCCCCGCCATGACTCCAGTTGACGTAACTCCGCGCGCGAGCGATCACCCGTCGACACAAGGTGATCGATATGAAGCACAAGGTATCCGCGGCTCTGGCCGCAGGCGCGGCCACCGCGGCCGCGGCCATAGCGCTGGGCGCACCGCCCAGCGCCGTCGCCATACCTACCGGGCCCGGCACCTCGCCGAGCGGCCCGTGCGCACTGCGCGGCATCAACGACGACGTCGCCGAATCCACGGACACCCCGCCCGGCTACGCCCGCTCGTCCGGCGTCGTCAGGGCACTCACCCTCTTCATCGACTTCCCGGACGCCCGCGCCACGATGTCCCCCCAGGACCGCTTCGCCGAATTCTTCCCGGGCGCGACGGACTACTTCCGCACCAGCTCGTACGGCAGGCTGACCTACCACCCCATGCCGCTGTTCCGGTGGATCCGCATGTCACGGCCGCTCGCGGCGTACGGCATCGAGCGGGGTGCCAGCTTCGACCCGGCCTCGGACGGCGGCTATCACGCCCTGTCCCGGGAGCTCGTCCGCGCCGTCGACCCGCTCGTCGACTTCCGTGACTACGACGTCATCAACGTCATCGCCACACCCAACGCGGGCCCGCCCGCGTCCCGCACCGTCCTGTCGGTCACCTTCAGCGGCGGCGACATGGGACTGAAGACCAACGACGGGGTGCCGTTCCGGAACGCGTCCTTCATCTGGAGCCGGCAAGCCGGGGCGAGCGCCTTCCGCGTCCTCAACCACGAGAACGCCCACAGTTTCGGCCTGCCCGACCTCTACTTCACCGACGACCGCGACGCCCCGCCCGCGGCAGGACACTGGGACCCGATGGACGAGGACTGGGGACCGAGCAACGACTTCGTCGGCTGGCACAAGTGGAAGCTCGGCTGGCTGTCCGCCGATCAGGTGCACTGCGCCCCACACCGCGGGACGCCCGGCGAACACACCCTCACCCCGGTCTCCACCCCCGGCGGCACGAAGATCGTCGTCATTCCGACCTCGCACCGCACCGCCCTGGTCGTCGAGGCCCGCACCCGCGGCCCGCTCGACCCCGCGGTCTGCCGACCCGGGATCCTCATCTACCGGGTCGCCACCGACGTTCCCTCAGGTCGCGGCCCGCTCCGCGTCGTGGACGCCACCCCGCACAGCGGCGGCTGCTACCAGGACAACAAATACGTCGACCCGGAACTGACCGACGCCACCTTCCTCCCCGGCGACACCTACACGGACCACCACAGCGGCGCGTCCGTCACCGTCCTGACGGAGAATCCGGACGGCACCTATCGCGTACGGGTGACCCCGGCACGCGCCTGAGACGGACGAGCGGACCGCAGCAGCAGCGCCCCCTACTCTCCCCCGCCGTCGCCCCCCCGCCCCTCCTCCCGCCAGTGCCGCCGCCCGATGCTGATCAGCCGCAGCTGTCTGCGCGCCCTCTGCACCACCTGCCCGGCCGCCCCCTCGGCACCGTCCGCCTCGGCGTCGAGCAGTGCCGCGGCCGTCGTCACCAGCCGGTCCACGTACAGCTCCGCGAGCATCCGCACATCGTCGTCGCGCCAGCCTTCCGACACCGGCTGGGACTTGAGCGCCGCCGCGACCTCCTCCGCGAACCGGCCCAGCTCATCCGCGATGGCCTGCCGCACGGCCCGTACGCCGCCGTGCCGCTCGCGCGCCACGAACCTGATGTGCAGCGGATATTGGCGCACATGCCGCTCCACGACCGCGACCGTACGGTCGATCCGCTCCTCGGCCCCATCCTGCTCGGCGAGAATCGCCCGCACCATCACATGCAGGCTCCCCAGCGCCTCCTCGACCAGAGCGACGCCCAGCTCACCCATGTCCCGGAAGTGCCGGTAGAACGCGGTCGGGGCGATCCCCACCATCCGCGTCACCTCCCGCAGACCCAGGCTGCTCAGGCTCTGCTCCTCCAGCAGACCGAGCGCCGCGTCGAGCAACGCCTGACGGGTCTTCTGTTTCTGGGCCTGCCGGACTCCAAGACTGTGACTCATGTCATCCAGTAAACAGCCGTTCTCCGAACTACTCCACCCGTGGGCAGTCGTAGACTGAAGGAACTGAGTGAACAACTGTCCTCTGGAACCGGAAAGGAAGATCATGCTCTTCCTCGTCGCAGCCCTCCTCCTGATGGGGATCATGCTGGGCACCGCGGCACACCTCCCCATCCCCGTCACCCTCGTCGCGGCCGCCGTCATCGCCGGCTGGCTGCTCGTCTTCTTCCTCCGCGAACGCCGCCACCACGCCGAGGTGACCTCCCGATGACCACGCTCAGCGAAGCCGCGCGGACGACCTCCCCCGCGCCGACCGCCGCAGCCCAGGCCCCGCGCCGGCCCGCCTCCCGCCTCCGCTCACACGCGGACGGCATGGCCGTGGCCTCGTTCATCCTCGGCCTGCTCGGCACCCTGGTCCTCAACATCGTCCTCGGCCCCTGCGCCCTGATCCTCGGCGGCCTGTCCCTGGCCCGCGGCACCACCCGCCGCGGCCGCGCCGCCCTGGGCCTCGCCCTCGGCGCCATCGACCTACTCCTCCTGGCCCTCCTCACCACAACGGACGGCACAGTCAGCTGGCACATCGGCGGCTGACACCCCGCCCCCGGACCGCGCCTACGAACGCCGGCCCGACAGCCAGGACAACGCTGACGGCGGTGGTCGCATATCTCTTATGCGACCACCGCCGTCGGCGTCTGCATCGGCATCGGCATCGGCATCGGCATCGGCATCGACATCAGGTTCCGCAGCGGGATCGGGGTCGGGGGGCGGGGTCGGGGTCGGGGTCGGCTGCACCCGGTTCGGCGGTCGGCATCGCCGTCGCAGTTGGCATCGACATCGGCATCGGCATCGGTGTAAGCCAACCGGCCCACCCGCCCGGCAGACACCCCATCACCGGCACCCACAGGAACGGCACACACCACACATTCGCGACACAAGCCCTTCCACAACGGCCCCCACCCCACCACCAGGCCACGCCCACCCGCCCCCATCCCCAACAGAAGCGAACTACAGCGAACGCATCGGCTACCCTGTCAGGGGCTCAGGCCCTTGCCTCCGTAGCTCAGGGGATAGAGCACCGCTCTCCTAAAGCGGGTGTCGCAGGTTCGAATCCTGCCGGGGGCACCAGGCAAAGGGCACCTACCAATCTTGGTAGGTGCCCTTTGGCATCCAGGTCTGACATCAACGGCGACCGTCACTCACGGCCAGGGTGCCTCGTGAGCAGTTGGTCCATGTGGCCGAGGGCCTCGCGCAGGGTGTCCTGGGCGGCATGCGTGTGCACGTCCATGGTGATGCTGATTCGACCGTGCACGAGGACCTCCATCACGATGCGGAGAGCCGATCCGGCAGCGGTGCGGAGTGTGGCGCGCTCATGCCCGGCGTCGTGCAGCCGGATTTCTCGGAAACCGGCGGACTCGGCCGCTTGGCCGAGTCGGCGTCGGTCCAGCGCAGGCCTGCGCGCCCACCTCACCGCAGCCCACATGGCGATAACCCCCATGTCGCCAAGAGGCCGAACTCCCTTACTGTGTACGCGTTTCCACGTCCTGCACCGTCCTGCACCACTCCCCGGCGCGGTCCATTCGGAGCTTGTCGGTTGATGATGCGTTCAGCCAGGAGGCAGCGGGTAGGGAAGACCCGCGCTCGTCGCGCGTAGGAGGTGCGATGACGACCATTCTGATCTCGGTGCTTGCAGTTCTTGTGTCCCTGGGCTCCTTATCGGTCGCGTATGCAGCGAGCCGTCGCTCCCATATGCCCGTCCTGCAGTTCATGTGGGAGAGCGGGCAGGGCGGCGCTGGTGAACCCAAGTGGTGGCTCGTGAACGTAGGGACGGGGCCCGCGACCAACATCGTTGTTGCTCAGACCGTGCGGACCGGCCTCAAACGGGGTCTCAACGGCGAAGTTTGGTTTAACCCCGTGTTGGTTCCGTCCATTCCAGCCGGCGGGAGACTGGCGCTTTCCTGGCTCGGAGGAACCATGGGGTTGGACTGCGGACTGGGAGCCAGTTACACGGACGTTCAGCGGTACTTCTACACCACCAAGTGCGGGGATGACGTCTCAATGTTCTTCGTGGGATTGCACCTTCCGCGTTGGCCGCTCCTGAAGCTGCACGGGAACAAGGCCGTCAAAACGTGGTGGGGCGTGGAAGACCTCTCCGGACCTCAGTGGTCCTCGGTCACTGCCGGCCATGTCAAGCAACGCTGGTGGCTGCCTTCGCGCTTCGGGCTTTCCCGCCGCCTTGGTGGATGGGCTGATCCCGTGCTCTCATATCAACCTCGGTGAGAAATCAATTCCAAGGCCGTCGGCCCCGATTGGTTACGAACCATTGCACGCCATCGCTGCTTCTGTACGGTCAAGATCATTGGTGGTGCTTGCGGCGTACTTGTGCTGGGCATGCCCTCCTCCAAGCCTTGCCGTACGCGGCTGAGAATCACTTCTGAGGGGTGGGGAGTGAATTGTGGCTGATGGCACAGTCCCCGGTAAGCCGAGCCGCAGGTCACGTGCCGTATCGCCCAGCCTCTCCTGAAGCAGGTGTCGCAGTTCGAATCCTGCCGGGGGCGCCAGGGGGCAGTGCGTCAGATGGCTTGAGAAGCCCCTCGTCCGCTTGTGGCTGACGGCCTTATGCCGGGTGTTCTGGGCGGCGTGCGGACGGGCGCTTCTCGTGGTGCCGGGAGACTCGCCGAGGCTGCATCGTTGTCGGTTCGTGGGCGATCGCATACGTTGCCCAGCGGTGCTGTTCCTCGCTGGGCGGCGGACCGATGTCGGCCGTATTGCATAGTGCACGATGCAGTGTGTCGCTGGATGCCAATCCGATTGCCCATGGCGGAAAGTGCAATACACCGGGGTCCCTTCTGATGCGGTGACGATGAGTCGTGACGGAGTGAGATGAGTCGGTCTGGCCTTTTCCGTCGGTGCGGTCGGCGTCCGCGAAGAGGATCTCCTGGGTTGGTCAGCATTCTGGTCGGGCCTGCACTGCTGGTCACGGCATGCAGCACACTCAGTGCGAACTCCACTCCCTCGGCAAGCTCCCACCCGAAGGCCACGAAGACTTTCGCGCGGCTGATCGATGTCGGTGGCGGGCGCAAGATGTATCTGGAATGCCGTGGCAGCGGGTCTCCCACGGTGGTTCTCGTGCCGGGGCTCGTTGCCGCCGCCGATACCTGGAGTTATGTGACCGGGTCCGCCGGCACCATGAAGCCCAGCAGATCTGCCGTATATCCCGGGGTCGGGAGATTCACCAGGGTCTGTTCCTACGATCGCCCCGGAACGGCGCGGGAGTACGGCAAGCCCACCACCTCGACTTCGGTGCCGCAGCCCACCACGCCACGTGGTGACGTCTCCGACCTGCACACACTGTTGAGAGCAGCGAAGGTACCCGGTCCCTACGTGCTCGTCGGATGGTCGGCGGCCGGCCCGGTCGCCAGGATCTACGCCGGCGAGTACCCGCACGACGTGGCCGGTCTTGTCCTCGTCGATGCGGAGTCGGAATTCCTGCAGTCTGAACTCACGCCTGGGCAGTTCAAAACCTTCCTTGCGCTGATCCGCAACGACGACAAGCGGCGCCTCAACCAGTGGAAAGACGTCGAAAGGCAAGATCCTGCGACCACCTTTTCCCAGGTCCGCGCTGCGCCTCGGCCGCCGAAGGTCCCTGTGGTCGTGCTGAGCGGCGACACCTTCGACGCCGACGCATTTCGGGCACGTCTGCCGGCCCATGCCCCGGCGGACTATCCCCAGGTTTTCTGGCGGGCACAGCTGGCCTCTCAAAAGAGCCTTGCGCGGCAGTTTCCCGGCGCGACGCACATCACGAAGACCCACAGCGATCACAACATCCACAACAATCAGCCAGAGCTCGTCACCAAGGCGATTCGCGAGGTTGTCGAGAAGGCCCGCCGCCGGGAAAGCGGAGGCACGCCGTCATCTTCGTGACGGCCCGCGGCTGCTTCCGGCGCGCCGATTCGGCTCGATCGGCGGCTATGGGTGTGTCGACGGCCGGATCCGTGCAGTTTCGCGGAGCCACGCACGTCGCCAGGGCGCGCTCGTCTGCGGGGCTCCTTCCGTTGTCCCTGAGGACGGCGGATGGCCGTTGTCCCTGAGGACGGCGGATGGCCGTTGTCCCTGAGGACGGCGGATGGGTGGTGTGGTGCCGCAGGCAGTCCGTTGGAGGGCGGCGGTGTGGCGGCGCAGGCATGTTCCCCTACGGCAGTGCCGCCCGGCGGGCCGGCTGCTGGGGGCGTGCCCATGACCAGCCCGAGGAGCCCTGTTCGCGCCACGGGCGGGACCAGCCCCAGGTGGCTCCCGTGGAGGTGAACGTGGAGGGGAAGGGAGCGCAATGCCGCCGGCGAAGGCGGCGCTCGTGGTCTTCTCGTGCGGCTTTCGTGCGGTTCAGGAGGATGTCGTGCGGGCGGGCCGTGCGGGCGGGCCGTGCGGGGCGGTGGGAGTTATCCACAGGGTCGACGAGGACCCCCTCGGAACTCGTAGGCTTCTGGAATGGCTCTGGCGGACGTGGAAGTGGTCGTGGACATGGATGTGGAAGGCGCTTCGGACGCAAGCGAGGCGGTGCAGATGCTGCGCCGGGTGTTCGGGTACGAGTCGTTCCGCGGGAGTCAGCAGGAGATCATTGAGCACGTCATAGGGGGCGGGGACGCGGTTGTCCTGATGCCGACCGGTGGCGGCAAGTCACTGTGCTACCAGATTCCCTCGCTGGTCAGAGGCGGTGTGGGGGTTGTCATCTCGCCGCTGATCGCGTTGATGCAGGACCAGGTCGATGCCCTGCGGGCGCTCGGGGTGCGGGCCGGGTTCCTCAATTCGACGCAGGACCTGGAGGAGCGGCGGCTCGTCGAGGCCGAGTTCCTGGCCGGGGAGCTGGACCTGCTGTATCTGGCACCCGAGCGGCTGCGGGTCGAGCAGACGCTGAGCCTGCTGGACCGGGGGAAGATCTCGCTCTTCGCGATCGACGAGGCGCACTGTGTCGCGCAGTGGGGCCATGACTTCCGGCCGGACTATCTGGCGCTGTCCATGCTGCACGAACGCTGGCCCGAGGTGCCGCGGATCGCGCTGACCGCCACCGCGACCGAGGCCACTCATACCGAGATCACCTCTCGGCTGCGGATGGCGGACGCCCGGCATTTCGTGGCGAGCTTCGACCGGCCGAACATCCAGTACCGGATCGCGTCGAAGAGCGAGCCGAAGAAGCAACTGCTGGAGCTGCTGCGGAACGAGCATGCGGGCGACGCGGGGATCATCTACTGCCTGTCGCGGGCCTCGGTCGAGAAGACCGCACAGTTCCTGGTCGAGAACGGCATTGCGGCGGTGCCGTATCACGCGGGGCTCGACCCGCGGACGCGTGCCGAGCACCAGTCCCGGTTCCTGCGCGAGGACGGGCTGATCGTGGTGGCCACGATCGCGTTCGGCATGGGCATCGACAAGCCGGATGTGCGGTTCGTGGCGCATCTGGATCTGCCGAAGTCGGTGGAGGGCTACTACCAGGAGACGGGGCGCGCAGGGCGGGACGGGCAGCCGTCGACGGCCTGGCTGGCGTACGGGCTGCAGGATGTGGTGCAGCAGCGGAAGATGATCGACGGGTCGGAGGGGGACGAGGCGCACCGGCGGCGGCTGTCGGCCCATCTCGACGCGATGCTGGCACTGTGCGAGACGGTGCAGTGCCGACGGGTCCGGCTGCTGGCCTACTTCGGTCAGGAGAGCAGCGCATGCGGCAACTGCGATACATGCCTGGTCCCGCCGGAGACCTGGGACGGCACGGTGGCCGCGCAGAAGCTGCTGTCCACCGTCGTACGGCTGAAGCGTGAGCGCGGGCAGAAGTTCGGCGCGGGCCAGATCATCGACATTCTGACGGGGAAGAAAACCGCCAAGGTCATTCAGTTCGATCACGACGGGCTGAGCGTCTTCGGGGTGGGGAACGACATCCGGGAAGCCGAATGGCGCGGTGTCGTGCGGCAGTTGCTGGCTCAGGGGCTGCTCGCCGTCGAAGGTGATTACGGCACGCTGGTGCTCACGGAGACGAGCAGCGAGGTGCTGGGCGGCCGGCGCGAGGTGCCGATGCGGCGGGAGCCGGAGAAGGCGGCGCGGGCGGCCAAGGCGAAGGCGAAGGGCAAGCGTGCGGCGCCGGTGGATCTGCCGGAGGAGGCCCTGCCGGTCTTCGAGGCACTGCGCGGCTGGCGGGGGCGTACGGCTAAGGAGCAGGGCGTGCCCGCGTACGTGATCTTCCACGATGCCACGCTGCGGGAGATCGCCACCCTCCGGCCGACGACCACGGACGAGCTCGGCACGATCAGCGGGGTCGGCGAGAACAAGCTCGCGAAGTACGGATCGTCGATCTTGGATGTACTGGCGGGGCGGGAGACCGCGGACGGAGAGGGCGGCGAGGCGTCAACGGCGGCCGGGTCAACAGCGACGGCCGGGGCAACAGCGACGGCCGGGACCGCCAAGGCTGCCGGGGCGGCCGGGCCGAGCGGGGCGACCGGGGAGCGCCCTGCGGCGTCGGCGCCGCAGCCGGAACCTGACGAGGAGGAGGCGTTTCCGGAGCCGCCGGATGACATTGACTGGTGAACTGGTGAAGGCGCCCGCGGGGCCGGCCGGTAGTAGCTCGGCGGACCGGTGCACGCACCCGCGGCAGGTCTGTCGGCGGTGCTCGGTGCGAGGGGAGCCGGGTGGAGCGAGGCGGGACGGCCGGGTGACCGGGTGACCGGGTGGAGCGAGGCGGCCCGGTAGCCGGACGGCCCGGTAGCCGGACGGCCCAGTGGCCGGGTGGCCCGGCAGCCGGATGGCCCAGTGGCCGGACGGCCCGGTAGCCGGGTAGCCGGACGGCCGGGTAGCCAGATGTCGGGACGGCCGGGCGACCAGGTGGTCGGACGCCCGGCCGACCAGGCGACCGGAAGGCCAGGTAGCCGGACAACCGACACCTGGACGCCCGGCCCACCGCGCCGGTGGAGAGCGGATCAGGGAGTACAGGAAGTAACGGGGGCGTCATGAGGCAGTCGAAGGATCGTGCGGGCGCCGCCGTCGGGGGCGTTGGTGAAGCGCAGGTCTATGCCCAGGACGGCGGACTGGCCCACGGCGATGGTCAGGCCCAGGCCGTGGCCCTTCCCACGGCCGGGGGCGTCGGTGCGGAAGCGCCTCGGGCCGTGATGCAGCAGGTCGTCGGGGTAACCGGGGCCGTGGTCACGTACCTCGATGGTCGGTGGGCCGCCGGCCGGGGCGTCGACGGTGACGATGACCGGGGGCCGGCCGTGCCGGTGTGCGTTGATGACGAGGTTGGCGACGATGCGGTCGAGGCGGCGCCGGTCGGTCTCGACCAGCGTGTCGGCGACGATCCGCACGGCGGTGTCGAGGCCGGTGGCGCGTACGGAGCCTTCGACCAGCGTTCCGAGGTCGTAGGCGGCGAGGTCGGCGCGCTCGGTGCCGGAGTCCAGCCGGGAGATCTCCAGCAGGTCTTCGGTGAGGCGGCGCAGTGCCCGCAGCCGGTCGTTGATCATCTCCTTGGGGCGGCCCTCCGGGAGCAGCTCGGCGGAGGCGAGGATGCCGGTGAGCGGCGTACGGAGCTCATGTGCGACATCGGCGGTGAAGCGCTGTTCCGCCTGGAGACGGCTCTGCAGGGACCCCGCCACCGAGTCCAGCGCCGCGGCCACCGCCGCCACCTCGTCCTGCCCCGCCGAGCCGCCGCCCGGCCCCTGATCTGCGCCGTTGCCGACCCGGGCGTCCAGGTCGCCGGCGGTGATCCGGCGTGCGACCGCCGCCGTGGTGCCCAGCCGACGGCTGATGCGTTGAGCCAGGAACAGTCCGGCGAGGGCGACGACCGCGGCGGCGAGCACGGCCGAGCCGAGGATGGCGGTGTCGAGATTCTCCAGGGAGCGGCGGGTGTTGCCGTAGGGCGACCAGACGGCCATCACCTGGCCGTCGGCCGGCGCCGCCGCCCACATGACGGGGCGGCCCCGATACGCCCCCACCATGGTGCCGCGTTGGCCGGATCGCGCCAACCGGCGTAGCTCGGCGGGCAGTTCGGGCGGGTCGAGAAGGGAGTTGAGGCCCTCGCGTGAGGTGCCGTACTCGAAGAGGTCCAGGGCGGTGTCGAGGTTTGCGCGGGTCTCCTTGCGGACCTGGCCGACGGTCTGACGGGCCACCGCATTGTGGACGAGGACGCCGAGGACGGCGGCGACCGCGCAGCTCACCGCCAGCACGGTCAGCGCGATCTTCCAACGGAGGGAGACCGCCGGGCGTTTCATGGGCTGCCGCCGCCGGCCTGCGGGGTCTGGGGCGTGCGGGCGTCGTCGAGGGTCAGGTTCCACAGACTCATCGAATCGCCGTCCCAGAGGTAGTCGATGACGCTGACGTAGCGCGGATCCTTGGTGGGCTCGCGAATGGCGAGATGCCCGGCCGCCAGCTCGACGCCGGCCAGCACACCGCGCAGTACGAGGATCCGGGTCACCACCTTGCCCCGGACGCTGTACACCCGCAGTTCGCTGTTGCGGGGGTCGAGGTTGACGGCCATGATCAGGTCCGGCTTGCCGTCGCCCGTGAGGTCGTGCAGCTCGGGACGGCGTACCGACTTCGGGGCGGGCGGTGTCCGGCCCTGCGCGGCGATGTCCGCGTCGAGGACGGCGAGCGGGTTCGCCTCCGTCATGGTGCCGCTGGGGATCCGCGGGACATGCGGGACGGGCACCAGGGCCACCGGATTGTCGTCGCGGCTGGGCGGGGCGGGCGAATAGTTCGGCCACAGCACCAGCGGCGCATCCACATCCGGGGCGCGCCCCTCGCTCTGCAAACCCTCCACGCCCGCACATCCGGTCGTAAGGAGGACGAGTGAGGTGAGGGTGGCGCGAACGGAGAGGGGGGTCAACGCCGTGCGGGGTCTCAGCCGTCGCATTCCGTCGTCACTGCCTCTGCGCCTTGTCACCTTGCGTGAGCACCCTTCGGAATCGCCTTATATAAGGACGTAACCTGACACAAAGCTATTCAAGGCGGTGCCGGGCGGAATCTTTGGATCGGCCATTCTGGCGGCTTTTGGGGCCTTTACCTCCACCGAGCGGGCGGTTCTTCACACGACCGCTCCCAGAGATCTCGGCGACTGTTACACAACGTACGGATTACCGTTAAGGACGCTCCGTAGCGTGCTCCTTAGTCACCACGCCCCTACGGCGGCCCCAGCCGCCCACGACGAGGAGTACCCATGCGGGCCCAGCACCGCTCCGTGATCCGCACCGCCACCGTCGCGACCGGTGCGCTGGCCGTCCTGCTGCTTCCCGCAGGCGCGGCCTTCGCCGCCGACTCCACCGCGCCCACGGAGAGCCGGAAGTCGATCATGATGCCCGACAACGGGCTGGCCGGACTGGCCGAGAAGGCCGGGCATCTGCCCAAGGCCGGGGTGATAGGCGGTGCGGGCGCGCTGGGCATGGCGGGCGCGGTGGTCGCCATACACCGTCGGCGCCACGGCAGCCGGGGTAGCCAGGCCTGAACCCCGGCGCCGGCTCTGCGGGCCCCCGGCGCCCACCGGATCCCGAGGGCCGACGCCCCCGGCCACCGCCCCGCTACTCCTCCCCCACCAACCGCTGCACCTCCCCGTAGTTCAGCACCTCGCCGCCCGCCCCGGCCGCATCCGTCGGCCGCCGGCCCGTACGGATGGCGTCCGCCGCCGTGAGGGTGGCCTGCAGAGCCGTACGGAAGAGCAGCGAGCCGGTGCTGATGCGGCGTACACCGAGATCCGCCAGACGGCTGACGGTGTGCCGTCCGGGAGCGAAGAGGATGTTCAGCGGTGCGGGGATCCCGGCGACCAGGGCCGACACATCGTCGTCGGCGATGACGCCGGGTACGAAGATGCCGTCCGCGCCCGCCGCCAGATAGGTCTCGGCGCGCGCGAGCGTCACCGACAGCGGCGGTGGGCTGTCCGCCAGCCAGTGGGTGTCGATCCGGGCGTTGAGGAAGAGGCCCGGCGCCCGTTCCTTCACCGCGCTGAGCAATTCGGCCTGACGCACCGGATCCTGCAGCCCCTCGCCGCCGGGCAGTCCGTCCTCCAGGTTCAGTCCGGCGGCCCCGGCCTCCGCCAACTCGGCTGCCAGATCCCCCACTTGGCCGGGATCACTGGCGAATCCCCCCTCCACGTCGACCGTGTACGGGCAGGCCAGCCGGCCGTTGAGCCGCAGCGCCAGGGCCAGCGTCGCGTCCCGGACCTCGGCGAGCCCGCGCCCGTCCGGATAGCCATGGGCCGCGGCGACGCCCAGACTCGTCGTGCCGACCGCCGCATATCCGGCCCCCGCGAGCGCGACGGCCGAGATGACATCCCAGGCGTTGGGCAGCAGCAGCGGCTGGTCGGCATGGTGCAGCGCATGGAAGTGGAAGGTGGCGTACTCCGGGGAGGTGCTCATATGGGCACCGTAGGCCGGAGTCCCTTCGGTAGGCGCCGAAGACTCGCGGCGGACAATGGAGTCATGACCACTCCGGCGTACAGCTCCGAGCTCGCACGGCTGGCCGCACTGCTCGCGGACCGCACCCGGGCTGCCATCTGTCTGGCCCTGCTCGACGGCCGGGCCTGGACGGCCGGCGAGCTGGCCGCGTATGCGCAGGTCGCCCCCTCGACGGCGAGCGAGCATCTGACCCGGCTCACCGACGGCGGGCTGCTGGTGGAGCGGCATCAGGGCCGCCACCGTTACGTCCAGCTCGCCGGTCCGCACGTCGCGGATCTGCTGGAATCCCTGACCGCACATCTCGAACCGCCGGCCGGGCGGCCCCGCGGGCTGCGTGCCGTGACCGCCTCCGCCGCGCTCGCCCGCGGCCGCACCTGTTATGACCACCTGGCCGGCCGGCTCGGCGTGACGATCACCGACGCCATGACCGGGCGGGGGCTGCTCGACCAGGACGGCGGGTTCGCGCTCACCGACGCCGGGCGGGACTGGCTCGCCGACGGCCTGGGGATCGAGCCGGCCACGCTGCGCACGGGGCGCCGGCCAACGGCCCGCGGCTGCCTGGACTGGACCGAGCGCCGGTCCCATCTCGCGGGCACGGCAGGCGCCCGGCTCTGTGACCGCCTGCTGGACCGCCGCTGGATCCGCCGGATCGGCAGCGGCAGGGCCGTACGCCTCACCCCGGAAGGGGCGACGGCGCTGCACGACCTGCTGGGGATCGACGGGGCGGCGGCAGATCTGATGTGAGCGGGGCGGCGCCCGAACGGCCCGCGCCCGGGGGCGCGTCCGTCGCATCGCGCCTGCTGCCGCGCCGCCCCGGGCCCCGAAATCCCCGTGCTCCGCACTCCCCTCACCCGTACCGTACGAGCATGATCGAGACGCCGCGGCCGGACGGCACCGCGCCCGCCACCCTCACTCTCTGGCGCCCCACCGGCCCCGAGGAGCTCGCCCTGGTCGAGGCCTCCGGCCGGCGCGCCTGGCCGCCGCGCCTGCCCGACCAGCCGATCTTCTACCCCGTGCTCAATGAGGACTACGCGATACGGATCGCCCGCGACTGGAACGTGCCGGCCTCCGGGGTCGGCCATGTCACCCGCTTCGAGATCGAGGCGGAATTCGCCGAGCGCTATCCGGTGCGGCAGGCGGGCGGCGAGACGATCCTCGAACTATGGGTTCCCGCGGAGGAGTTGGAGGAGTTCAACCGGCATATCGTCGGGCGTATCGAGCTCGTACACAGCTTCCGTCCGCCGCAGGGGTCATGACGGCACCCCAGTACTCCGGCCCGCCGCCCCCTCCTGCTGACCACTGGGACCCCGCGCCGCTGCACGACGACCCGTCCGCGCCGGGCGTCGGTGCCTTCGCCGCCCGGCTGCGCGCGCTCGCTCCGCTGCCCGGTGCGGCGGCGGTCGCCTTGACGGCCGCCCATCAGCCCCCTCAGCTCCCACGGGCATCGGCCACCTCAGCCTCCACGGGCATCGGCCACCGCAGCTCCCGGCCCCACCGGGAGCCGAACCGCCGCCCCGCGCCCACGCCCCGCGCCCACGCCCTGGGCGAGCCGGCTACCCGCCCCCGCCGCACGCCCCCGGCTTCCCGTACACCGTGATCCGGGCGCCGCGGACCTGCCTGCTGCGGCAGATCTCGAACGCGGCGTGCAGAGTGGCCCGTTTGGCGATTTCTTGGTCGTTGTCGTCGGCCGGCTGGCCGTCGGGGTCGCCGGCGACGATGATCCGGCGGGCGGCCAGCATCCGGTCGCGGATCTCATCGCCGGACCGCTCGGTGCCGTAGAGGGTGTGCGAGGCCAACGGGCTCTTGGCCAGGGCGAGATCGTGCAGCCCACGGAAGTCGTGCGGCAAGGTCGCCCGCCATATCCGCCGCCGGGACGGCATGAACAGCAGGCCGTCGCCGGGCTCGGCCACCTCGCGTACGGCGTGCGCAATCGCGGTGACGTCGTCGACCCGGCTGTCCGGGCTGCGCAGATGGACGTTGACGGGCAGCAGCGCCGCCAGTACCAGCACCACCGTCATCGTCCACCGCAGCCGCCGCCCACGGGTCTGGCCCAGCTCACCGGCCGGCCGCAGCAGCCGTGCCAGTGCGGCGCCCGCGAGCAGCGCGAACCCGACGACGTAGTAGAGGACATAGCGGTCCACGTAGGCCGGTTCGACATGGGAGAGGAGCAGCAGGAGGAGGGTGGGCAGGAGCAGCAGGGGGATGCCGAGAGCGCGCAGTCCGATCGGGCCGCGGGAGCGGACCCGGACGCGGGCGCAGGCGATGCCGAGGACCGCGAGCACGGCGAAGGTCAGCAGTTGGACGGGGTCCGGCCACATGAGCCAGCTGATCTGCGCGGACTGCCGGGTGCTGAACACCGCGAGCGGGGCCAGAGCGGCGAGAGTGGTGACCGCGGCGAGCAGCCAGGCGCGCAGTACCCGGCGGGGCAGGCGCGCCAGGATCATCGCGGCGCCGTGCGCGGGCAGTGCCAGCGACGCGAACTCGTGCAGCAGGCAGGCGACCAGCATCAGCGCCGTATAGCCGAGCCACAGCTTTCCGCGCGGGCGGGCGGCGGCCAGCACCAGCAGATAGCTGGCCCAGACGACCAGCGCACAGACCGTCGCGTACGAGCGTCCCTCCTGCGCGTACTGCTGCACGACCGGGATCAGCGCGAAGGTGCAGCCCGCGAGCAGCCCCGCCCGCCGCCCGACCAGGCGCTCCCCCAGCAGGGCGACTCCCGCCGCGGCGGCGGTCATCGCGGCCACGGACGGCAGCCGCAGGCCGACCACCTCGCCGAAGACGCCGCCGAGGGTGACGTCGTAGACGCGGAACCAGAGGTGCATCAGCGCGTAGTAGAGGCCATGGACGACATCGACGTGCTGCAGCGTGGGCCAGAGGTCAGCCAGGCTGCGGTGCCCCATGTCGTAAGTGACCGCCTCGTCCCGCCAGATGGCATCCTGCCGGCGGATCCCCCACGCCCCGAGGAACAGCATCAGTCCGGAGGGCATCAGCACCACCGCGCCCTGCGCCACCCGGGTACCGCGGGCGGCCGCGGCGGACGCGTACGTCTTCTCGGCTTGCGCTACGTCGATGACGGGCTCCGGTCACGCACGGGACGGACGGACAGACAGACGAACGATCACACACGGACGAACGGCGTACCAGATGGCCGACGAAAAGCCCCGGGACTGCGCACGTCCCGGGGCCGATGGCCGAGGGGCTCCGGGCCGGCCGCCCGGAGCCCCTCGGCTCGCTCATCCGATCCTGATCAGCTTCGCTCCGAAGCCCGGCTCGACGAGGTCCTGCTGCAGGGCCACCGGCACCTTCTGCGCGCTCTCGCCGTTTCCGACCGTCAGCACACCGACCTTGGTGCCGGCCTTGGCGGTGTGCGGGATGCCCTTGCCGCCGTCGCTCATGGAGAACGTCGCCTTCATACCGGACCAGCCGACCGCCGACAGGTCCTTGGTCGCCACGACCGGCGTCTCACCGCCGAGGCCGTCGTCCACATAGCCGACGACCTGGCCCTTCTTCACGACGGTGTCGGAGACCAGCGCATCGCGGGCCGCCGTGATCACCTTCTCGGTGTTGTCCAGGACCAGTTGGAGCTGGGCGTTGGAGTCCGGGCTGTTGGTGTGCTGGTCCATCGTCACGCCGAGCAGCAGCTGGTCCTTGCCGCCGACGGTGCGGTAGCCGGACCACATGAACGTGCCGCCGGCCGGCGTGCTCGACCCCGTCTTGATGCCGCTGACCTTGCCGGCCATCGTCGTGAGCAGCCTGTTGTTGTTGAAGAGCCGCTCCGGCAGGCCCTGGATCTGGGCGTTCTCGGTGCGCACGACCTCGCGGAACACCACGTTCTTGACGACCTGTTCGGCGAGCTTGAGCTGGTCGACGGCGGTGCTCACGGTCGACTTGTCCAGGCCGCTGGGGTCGGTGTACGTCGTCTTCGTCATCCCCAGCTTCTTGGCGGCGGCGTTCATCTTCTTCACGAACGCCGCCTCGGAACCGGAGTCCCAACGAGCCAGCTGCCGGGCGACGTTGTTGCCCGACGGGATCATCAGCATCTGCATCATCTGGTACTGCGTGAACTGCTGGTCCTTCTTGAGCGGAACGCGCGACTCGTCGCCCTTGTTCGAGTCCGCCTCGCCCTGCGCGTCGACCCTGATCAGCCCGCCCTTCTCGCCCTTCTTGAGCGGGTGGTCGCGCAGGATCACATACGCCGTCATCACCTTGGCGATGCTCGCCGTCGGTACGGGCTTGGCCTGGCCGGACGTGCCCAGGCTGCCGACGCCGACGACCTCGGCGGTGGCCTGGCCCTGGTCGGGCCACGGCATCGCGAGCTTGCCGCCCTTGAAGGTGAAGGCGGTCGACTCACCGACGGCGAGCTCGGGGGCGGGCAGCGGACGCACCGCCTGGGCGACCACGAAGATGATCGCCAGCAGCACCACCAGCGGGGTCCAGATCTTGAACCGGCGGACGACCGTGCGCAGCGGGGTCTCGGGCGGCGGCGGGGTGTTGGTGAGCTTCGCCAGGAGGTCGAGCGGCGGCAGGGGCTCCTGCTTGGTCCGCTCCGACTCGGGCAGCGCGCTGGGGGCAGCGGCAGCCGTGGCTCCCGTGGCGGCGGGCGGCATGGCGCCCGGCGGGCCGGCAGGCTTGGGCGGCGCGGTCGTCCCGGCGGGCTTGGCGGGCTCTGCGGGCTTGGCCGGCTCTGCGGGCTTGGCCGGCTCTGCGGGCTTGGCGGCCGGCAGCGCGGCGGGGGCCTGGCCCTCCGGCTTGTCCGCCGGCTTGTCGGCCGCCTTGTCCGCGGGCTTCTCCGTGGGCTTCTCCACGGCCTTGTCGGACGTACGGGCGGGCGTCCTGGGGGCCGTCTTGCCCAGCGACTTGCCCGCCGTGTCGTCATCCGCCGACTTCAGCGCCACGAACTGGCTGGTCCGCTCGGAGTCCCGCTCGGGAGCTCTCGTCGCCTTGGCGCCAGTCTTGGCGCCGTCCTTGGCGTCGGTCTTGGCGTCAGCCTCGTCCTTGGCGCCGGGCTTGGCCTTGCTCCCGGGCTTGGCCTTGCTCCCGGGCTTGTCCTCGGGCCTGCTCTCGGGCTTGGTCTCGGGCTTGGTCTCGGGCTTGGCCTCTGTCTTGCCGCCGCTCTCGGCCTTGTCCTTGGCCGCGTCCTTGCCCTTGGCGGGCGGGTTGATCTTGAATGCGGTGGTCGCCTGGTCGACGGCACCGGCCGTCGCACCCTTCCCCTTCAGCTTCGCGATAGCAAACACGCGGGTCGCGTCATCAACCGCCGACCCATCGGCGTCGGCATCGCCGTCGGCATCGCCCTCGCCGTCGGCATCGCTCTCGCCCGTGCCGTCGGCCTGAGCGCCGGCCTTCTCATCAGGCTTGCTCTTCTGCGGCCCGACGGTCTTGAAAACAGCGGTCGGCTGATCGACAACCTTGGGCTTGGACGCCGGCTCGGCCTCGGACCCGGCCTTGGACGCAGGCTCGGACCCGGCCTTGGACGCAGGCTCGGACCCGGCCTTCGGCTCGGGCTCGGCCTGGTCGGCCCCGGAGCCGCCGCGACCACCCTCGGCCTCGGTCTCCGGCGCGGCATCCTCCTTCGCCGCAGCCTTCTCCCCCGCCTCCACGTCAGCCTTCTCGTCGGCCTTCCCGTCGGCCTTGACGTCCGAGGCCTTGCCCGAGGACTTGGCACCCGAGGCCTGTACGTCAGAGGGCGCCGCGCCCTTCGCCTCCGGCTCCGCTTCCGGCTTTACTTCCGACTTTGCGACGGCACCGTCGGCGTCCGCATCTGCATCCGCGCCTACGTCCGCGCCCTCATCGAGATCGCCGGAAGCCAAGGAGACATCAGCGTCACCGTCGGCATCCTCGTCACCGGCGGCATCACCGTCACCAGCAGCGCTCTCACCACCGCTGTCAGCGGCCCCGGCCTCCTCGTCGCCCTCGTCGCCCTTCCCCGCGACCCAGGCGGCCACAGCGGCCCGCAGGCGGTCGTCGCCACCCGCGCCGCCACCGGCGCCCTCAGCGGCCTCCTGAGGCGCCTCCGACGCCGCAGACGCTTCGGCCCCCTCGGACACCTCGGACGCGTCCGCAGACTCCGGCTCGGCCGCAGACTCCGACTTCACTCCGGACCCCGGCTTCGCCGCAGATTCCGGCGCCGCCCCGGATTCCGACTTCGCCCCGGATTCCGACTTCGCCCCGGATTCCGACTTCGCCGCAGACTTCGGCGCCGCCGTCGCCTCCGGCTCTTCCTCAGGCTTCGAGTCCGCCCCGGCCCCCGATTCCTTCGCCGGCTCGGCCGGCTCCCCGCGGAAGGCCGACAGACGCGGATCACGTTTGCTCCGCGCCGTCTCCCCCGACGACTGCTTCTTGTCCGACTTGTCGGGGGACTCGCCCGCCACCGATGTCTCCTTCATACGTCGCAACGCTGCCTGGCCCAGTGTTCCCAAGTGTCCTGTGTCCGCATGGCACCATCTCGCCGCCACGCGTACCGGTAGGCGCCGCACCCCACAGAAAGATGTCGCCGACGTGCAAGACGAGAAAGACATACCTACCGGTTCCCTACCGAACCCCCCACGCACCCTCGACAGATGAATGTGAGAGGGGTCACCCTGTCATTCATCCACGCGGGGAGGCATGGATGGGCAGGAGCCGCAGAACAATTCCGGAGGAGCTTCTGTTGCTCGCTTTGGACCCGACGACGGGTACCACAGCGCAGCCGCAGTCGCTCGACCTCGGCCTGGCCGGGGCCCAGCTAGTAGAGCTGGCTCTGGCAGGACGGATAGCCCCAGATGGGGATCGTATCGCCGTGGTGATGGCACGGCCGACAGGAGATCCGACTCTGGACTCCGCGCTCGAACTGCTGCGCCGACGCGGCAGCCCGGTGCGCGCGGTCCACTGGATCGGCGGGCCCCGACTGGGGCTGCGCCAGACTTACCTCACGCACCTGGAACGGTGCGGCATGGTGCATGCCGTGGCGGGACAGATGTGCGGGGTGCTGCCGACGACGCGCTACCAGGCGACGGAGACAGCCATCAGCCGGGAAATCAGGGCCCGGCTGGACAACGCGATCCGCACCGGCGTACCCCCGGACCCGCGGACCGCGGCGCTCGCCGCGCTGGCCCATGCGGTCGGTCTCGGCAAGCATCTGTATCCAGGGAACGAAGGGCGTTCATCACGCTCCCGTCTCCGGGATCTGATCCGACACGACCCGATGGGCGGGCTGGTCGCACACGCCGTCATGGATGTGCAGAACGGCGCCGCGGTGCAGCCACGGCGGCCGCAGGCCGCTGCAGCGGGAGCCGTACGGCAACCGGCTGCCCGGGCCACGGCGGAACCGGCCGGCGCGCCGGGCCAGTCGCGGCACGGTCACGGCCGGATGGCCCGGGTAGGCGCCCGCTGACGCCGTAGGACGCCGGACGGCGTCTCCCGCACCACCGGTACAGCACCCGCACCACCGTCCCCACGATCCCGTTCGGGAGCCGCAGCAAGAAGCGCGGGGTGGCGGGCCGGCCGTTCTGGACGACGGC
>NZ_JBSHAW010000036.1:0-68403 GCF_053611685.1 Streptomyces sp. NPDC054786
GACCCAGGTCAGGGTCTCGGCCCGCGCCCTTGGCGGCCGTTGACGCGCGTGACCGCCCGGGGCATCGGGAGCCGGAAGAGGATCAGGCGCCGGAGGAGCCGGACTGCGCGGAACGTGCCCGCTCAGTCCTTGGACGAATACCGGTGCAGAATCCAGGCGGGCAGCGCGAACCAGCAGATCACGAACCAGGCGACCAGCCCCGCGACGATCCAGACGACCACGGAGTTGTGCAGGGCGATGCGCAGGATCAGCAGCAGCGCGGAGGCGACCGTCCCCAGCAGAAGGACGATCCCCAGCACGGCCAGGCGGGAGGCCCACAGCACCGTCTCCGGCTTCAACCGGTGCCCGGTGACCAGCCGGTGAAAGGTGACCGTGCCGATCAGCGCGCCGGTCGTGGCCGCCCCCAGCAGGACCGTCACCACGTAGATGGCCTTGTCGGTCTGTCCGAGCGTGACGAAGCGCGGGGTGA
This sequence comes from Streptomyces sp. NPDC054786, assembly GCF_053611685.1. Lineage (NCBI taxonomy): Bacteria > Bacillati > Actinomycetota > Actinomycetes > Kitasatosporales > Streptomycetaceae > Streptomyces > Streptomyces sp. NPDC054786. The sequence continues at coordinate 470 of NZ_JBSHAW010000036.1, forward strand.
AGACGACGGTGAGCAGAAACGCGAAGAGGATCTGCACCCCGGTCTGGATCACCCGCACCTCTTGCAACAGTTCGTTCCACCGCCGGTCGGCCCGCTCCTCCGGCGACTCGTGACGCCCCTGGGACGTGTCGCGCGGGCCCAGCGGGGTCACCCGGCACCCGGCTGTTTCTCGTCGGTGCGGAACGCCAGCTCGTTGTCCTTCACCTCCACGCGCACCGTGCCACCGGCCGACAGCGCACCGTCCAGCAACAGCCGCGAGAGCGCATTGTCGACCTCCCGCTGAATGGTGCGCCGCAGCGGCCGGGCCCCGTATTCGGGCCGGTGGCCGCGGTGGGTGAGCCAGTCCACGGCGCCGGGCGTGAACTCGACGGAGATGTCCTGGGCGCGCAGCCTGCGGGTGGTCCCGTCGAGCAGCAGACCGGTGATCTGACGCAGCTGGTCGTCGGTGAGCCGGCGGAAGACGATGATCTCGTCGAGGCGGTTGAGGAATTCCGGGCGGAAGTGTTCGCGCAAGGTGCCCAGCGCCCGTTCCCGCGCGCCGTCGCCGGCCTCCGCCCCCGTGCTCTCCGGGCCGAAGCCCAGCACCCCGCGACCACCGCTGAGCGCCTCGGAGCCGAGGTTGCTCGTCATCACGATGACGGTGTTCTTGAAGTCGACCCGGCGGCCCTGGGAGTCGGTCAGATGCCCGTCGTCGAGGACCTGCAGCAGGATGTTGAAGACATCGGGGTGCGCCTTTTCGACCTCGTCGAGCAGCAGCAGCGAATACGGGTGGTGGCGCACCGCCTCGGTCAGCTGGCCCGCATCCTCATGCCCGACGTATCCCGGGGGAGCACCGACCAGCCGGCTGACCGTGTGCCGCTCCTGATACTCGCTCATGTCCAGGCGCACCATCCGGTCCTCGCTGCCGAACAGCGCCTCGGCGAGCGCGCGGGCCAGCTCGGTCTTGCCCACGCCCGTCGGACCGAGGAACAGGAAGCTGCCGATCGGGCGGTCGGGGTCGGCAAGGCCGGCCCGCGAACGCAGGATCGCCTCGGAGACGGCCGTGACCGCGTCGTCCTGGCCGATCACCCGGGTGTGCAGCCGTTCCTCCAGCCCGAGCAGCCGCTCCTTCTCCTCCTGGGTCAGGCTGCTCACGGGCACGCCGGTCTGCCGCGACACGATCTCGGCGATGTCCTCGGCGGTGACCTTCACGATCCGGCAGTCGCTCGGCGGCTTGCCCTGACCGGCCTCGATCCGCACGGTGAGTTCGGCGACCCGGTCACGCAGCTCGGTCGCCCGCTCGTACTGCTCCGCGGCGACCGCCTGGTCCTTGTCCCTGACCAGCTGCTCCCGCTCGCGTTCCAGATCGCGTACGTCGGTGCCCTTGGCACCCGAGCGGAGCCGGACCCGTGCACCGGCCTGGTCGAGCAGGTCGATCGCCTTGTCGGGCAGGAAGCGGTGGGCGATATAGCGGTCCGAGAGCTCGACCGCCGCGAGCAGCGCCTCGTTCGTGTAGCGCACCTGGTGATGTGCTTCGTAGCGGTCCTGCAGCCCGCGCAGAATCTGCACCGTGTCGGCGACATTTGGCTCGGGCACGAGGATGGGCTGGAAACGGCGGGCGAGCGCGGCGTCCTTCTCGATGTTCCGCCGGTACTCCTCCAGGGTGGTGGCGCCGATGACATGCATTTCGCCACGTGCCAGGGCGGGCTTGAGCATATTGCTCGCTTCCAGGGAACCGCCGTCCCCGCTGCCCCCGCCGGCGCCGACGACCGTGTGCAGCTCATCGATGAAGACGATCAGGGAGCCGGGGTGTGTGCGGACCTCGTCGATGATGGCGTTCATCCGCTCCTCGAAGTCACCGCGGTAGCGGGTGCCGGCGACGACGGCCGTCAGATCCAGGGCGACGACGCGCCGGCCCGACAGGTTCTCGGGGACGTCTCCGTCGGCCAGCCGCTGGGCCAGGCCCTCGACGATCGCTGTCTTGCCCACCCCCGCATCGCCGACCAGCACCGGGTTGTTCTTCCCCCGGCGGGAGAGCACCTCGATGGCCTGCTCGATCTGCTCCTCGCGGCCGATGACCGGGTCGATCCGGCCCGCCCGGGCCAGGTCGGTCAGATCGCGGCTGTACTTGTCCAGGGTCGGTGTGTCGTGCTTCGGCGGAGTGCCGTGATCGGGTCCCGCGGGCGGGGTGCCGGGGCTGCTCTGCGGTGCGGCCTGCGGATCGAAGTGGGCGAGGTTCAGAATGCGCCCCGCTGCCGAGTCCATGTTGGCCGCCAGCGCGTCCAGTACGTGCTCCGGGCCGATGTACGAGGATCCGTGGTCCCGCGCCAGATCGTGCGCGCCCAACAGCGCCCGCTTGACCGCAGGGGTCACGGCGACGCTGGACTGCTTCGGCCCCGAACCTGCGCCGCGGTCGATCTCGGCCGCCAGCGCGTCGGGGTCCGCCCCCGCCTGCTGCAGCAAGCTGCGGGTCGGTTCGGCGGCGAGGGCGGCCCGCAGGAGGTGCTCGGTGCCGAGTTCGGGGCTGCCGTGCTCAGCGGCGTAAGCGGCTGCGGAGGTCACCAGATCCCGGGCGGGACCGCTCATCATGCGTGCGATGTCCGCCTGCCGGGGCGCGGGCTTCCCCGGCTCGCCGCTCGCGGACTGCGCGGCACCGAAGAAGCGCGCGAGGAAGTCACCGAAGGAGTCCGGGCCGTAACCCTCCGGACCCATGAATCCATTGCCCATGTGTGTCCGTTCCGCTGCCACGGCGGTACCGCGACATGCTGCCTGGTCGGGTTCCTTGTGCTGTTGCTTCTGCTTCGTGCTCTAGTCCGGCGGATGCCCGGGAGAGGCGACGCCACACGTCACACACGACTCCACTGCTTCAGGATCAGGGCCCGCAACTCCATCCGCACCCGGGCAGGCCACGGCCCGGTGCCCCGCATCCGGCCCCGGAGCGCCCGGTCCGCCGGATGGCACTCCCGGATGGCGCGGGCGCCCGAAAGGCACTTGGCTCACAGTGCTCAAGGGATGCACGGCGCTCGGAGGGACGCGGGGATGGCCGTCGAGAGTGTTCCTGCTGGTGACGGCGAACATCTGCTGCAGGAATTCCTGGCTGCCGTCCACACCGCACCCCCGTCACACTTCCAGGCCCTCGTCGACCGCTACGCCGCGCAGATCGGCCTGCGCCGGGTGACCGTCTACCTCGTGGACCTCCAGCAGCGGCAGTTGACGCCCCTCGCCGGCGGGGAACGGCTCCTGGTGGACGAGTCGCCGGCCGGCTGGGCCTATCGCACGCTGGGGCTCCGCGTCGAGGAGAGCTCCGCCGGCCCGCTGGTCGTCTGGCTGCCGCTGATCGACGGTGCGGACCGGCTGGGGGTGGTGGGGATGCAGGTCGACGCACTGGACGGCGCCCTGCTGCGCCGCTGCCGGACGCTGGTGGCGGTCCTGTCCATGGCGATCACCTCCCGGTGGCGCGTCAGCGATCACTTGGTGCAGCGGACCCGTACGGACACGATGACGCTGCCCGCCGAGCTGGTGCGCTCCCTGCTGCCCCCTCGGACCGTCGGCGCCGCGCGGGCCGTGTCCACCGCCGTCCTGGAACCGGCCTACGAACTGGGCGGAGACGCCTTCGACCATGCGCTGACCGAGTCGACGCTGCATGCGGTGATCCTCGACGCGATGGGGCACAACCTCGCCTCGGGACTGACCACATCGATCGCCATGGCCGGCTGCCGCAGCGCGCGGCGGATGGGCGCTGACCTGCCCGAACTCGTCAAGACCGTGGACCAGGTGCTCGCCGACTGGCTGCCCGAGCAGTACTGCACCGGCATCGCCGCCCGGCTGGATCTCCTCAGCGGGGTGCTGACCTGGTGCAACTGCGGCCATCCGCCGCCCCTGCTGATCCGCGACCACCAGGTCCTCGACAAGGCGCTGGAACGCCCCGGCGAACCTCCGATGGGCACGCCCGCCACCCTCGCCGACGCCTCGCGCACGGTCCACCGGGAGGCGCTGGAGCCGGGGGACCGGGTGCTGCTCTACACCGACGGCGTGACCGAGGCCCGCACGGCCGGCGGCGGCCGCTTCGGCCTGGGGGGCTTCACCGACTCCATCATCCGGGCCACCGCGGCCGGAGAGCTCGCCTCCGAGGCGCTCCGCCAGCTGATGCACGCCATTCTGGAGAGCCGGCACGAGGGGCTGAGTGACGACGCCACGATCCTGCTCCTGGAGTGGCGGCCGCCGGGCACGCGTTGACCCGGGGCGCACGCCCTCCGGCGGCGCGGCGTCACACCTCCTTGTGGATCCGGTCCAGATCGGCGGTGAGCGCATCGAGCCAGATCACCGAGTCGATGAGCAGCGCGGCGGAGAGCGCGCGGGTGTCCCGGTCCGGGCTGTTGTGCGGTACGGCCGGAGCCACCGCCAACAGCGCGCGGATGTCCAGCGGCCGGGCGTCTTCCCGGGGCACGTCGCTGTCCGTGCGAAGACGCCGGGCCAGGGACCGGTAGTCGGCTGCCGTCCGGTCGGCCGCATGGCGCAGCCAGGCACCGACCTCGTGCGGGGCGATCCGTCCGGGCCGGCCGGGCAGCAGCCGTTCACCGCGCCGCGCGTCCGCCCCGGCGACCAGCACCGAGGGCCAGTCCGGCTGCCCGGCGGCCTCGTCCCGCGGCTCGCACTGGTACTGGGCCAGGCTCTCCTGCGCGAGGGTGAGCGCCCGGTTGATCGCGAAGAAGTCGGTACTGCCGGAGTGTTCGACGACCCGCGCGGTGGTGTGCCCGATGGCGTCGGCGACGGCCGAGCACAGGCCCGCCATGCTTCGGCGCACCTCGCGGCCCGCGCCCCGTGGCCAGGCCACCAGCCCGCAGGCCAGTCCGATGAGGCTGCCGACCAGCACATCCACCAGCCGGACCGGGGCCAGCTGCCAGGTGACGGGGGAGACCTGTGCGAACAGCGTGGCCACCACCAGCGTGAACCCGCCCTGGGCCCAGGCCAGCCCGCGCAGCGGCCCCAGGATGAACGCCGCCAGCATCACCAGCGGCAGTACGACCGCGTACACCGTCTCCCGGTCGTGGACCAGCGCCAGCAGCCCGCCGGCCAGCACCGCGCCGGCCAGCGTGCCGATCAGCGCCTGCCGGACCGCGGACCAAGTCTCCAGGCTGGTGGTACGGGTGAGGGTGAGCGTCGCCAGCAGAACCCAGAAGCCGTGCTGGAGGTCGAGGAGTCCGGCGACGGCCCGCGCGGTGGCCAGGCCGAGCGCGAACCGGCAGGCGTTCTGGAAGATCACCGAGCGCGGTGTGAGATGTGTGGTCAGCCGTTGCCACCACAGCTCATGGGCGCGCGCCTGCGCATAGGTGAAGGTGTGCCCGTCGGGGCACTGTTCGACGGACCGGTCGCCGAGCAGCAGCCGGGTGGCCAGGGCGAGGACGACGGCGCAGTCGGCGGCCTGCACCACCTGGGACCGGCGGCGCAGATAGATCAGCCGGTCATCGGTGCTGAGCCGCTCCAGCGTGTCCACGGCCCGGTGGGCCCGTACAGGGGCCAGCTCGCTCCGCAGGACCGCGGCGGACGGCCCCTCGCCGGGCCGCAGCCGCTCGCCCCGCCGCAGCGCCGTCGCCGCCTCACGGGCCGCCGCGCTGATGCCCTGGAGCAGCACCACCGTCTCCGGGTGGTAGACGTCGTGCGGCCCGGCCGCGGTGTGCAGGGCGGCCAGCCGGGCCAGCAGGGTGCGGACCGCCTCGGTGGCATGCGCCATGGCCTTGTGGGTGAGGGTGGGGGAGGCGGGCCGATCGGCCGGCGGCACACGGGACGGACGCAGGGCGTCCCCGGCCCGGTGCGCCTGGGCGAGCGCCTGCACGGGAAGAGGGCCGCCGTGATGGTCGGCCAGGCGCGCGGCGGCGTCGGCGGCATCGGCCAGCAGCCGGCAGAAGGGCGGGGTGTCCGGTTCGGGCAGCAGAAAGCGCTGGGCCAGCGCGAGCAGGACCGCGCCCAGCAGGAAGCCGGACAGCCGCTGGCTCAGGGCGTCCGGGGCGTAGGGCGGGAAGCACGGCAGGATGTAGAGCAGTTGCATCCCGGGTGCCGCCCCGGCGATCCGCGGCCCGGTGGTGCCCGCGTACGCCACCATGAATCCGATGACGAGCATGCCCAGCACGGCTGCCCATGTCTGTACGGCGAGCAGTGTGCCCAGCGTGACCAGCACCAGTCCGGCGGGGATCGCCGTGAGGACGGTCGCGGCGCGCTGGCGCCCGGACCCCGGGATCCGGGCGAGCACGCCGAGTGCCACGACGGTGAACGTGGCGTAGACGGACATGACGGTCAGGTTCAGCGCGTAGCGGCAGAAGTAGAAGGCCACGCAGGAGGCGGCTGTCACCCGGACCGCGTTGCCGACGACGGAGCGGTGTCCGCGCAAGCTGCGTCTGCCGTGCTCCAGCAGATAGCGCAGTCTGCGCAGCAGCGCCCCGACGGGCCCGCCGGCCGACCGTCGCGGCCCGGACCGCGGGGAAGCTCCCTGTAGCGGGCTCACCTTTCCACTATTGGCCAGCGGGTCCCGGTCCGCACCGCGCAGCCGGCCGGCGGCGGCATCGAGCGCCCGGTCAGCGGCCGGGGGCGTGCCCCGGTGGAGTCCCCCCGTCGCCCCCGGTCCGGCTCACGGCGCGCAACCAACCACGGGCACCTTCCCGGGGGAAATGCGTGCAGCGGGAACACGAGTACGGGGAGGGGCAGTTGGCGACGGCCGGTCAGGCGGGCGCGGACGCGGACCGTACACTGCGGAACGTGACGGAGAAGAAGGCGGGCGCCGTGAGCGTCGGCGATGCGGAGCGACCTGCGCTGCCGGCCACCAGTTGGGCGGTACTGGGCCTGCTCTCCTTCGGTGAGGAGCTGTCCGGTTACGACCTGAAGAAATGGTCGGACGGGTCGCTGCGCTTCTTCTACTGGAGCCCCTCCTTCAGCCAGATCTACGGCGAGCTGAAGCGCTTGGAGAAGGTGGGTTACGTCAGCTCGCGGATGGTCGCCCAGGAGACCGGCAACCGCGACAAGCGGGTCTATGTGATCACCGACGAAGGGTTGGCGGCGGTCCGCCACTGGGCGCACGAGGCGCCGGTGGAACCCCCCGTCCTCAAGCACGGTGTGATGCTGCGGCTGTGGCTCGGCCATCTGCTGGAGGCCGAGCAGATGCGTGAAGTGCTGGGCCGGCACCGGGAGTACGCGGAAACGATGCGGCAGCGTGCCGAGACCGACGCCGAGGGTGCCCCCGCGGAGGACTCCTCGGCCTACCCCTCACTCGTCCTGAAGTGGTCGGAGCGGCACTACGCCTCCGAGCGGGATCTGGCCGATGCGATGCTGGCCGACCTGGAGGCGCTGGACCGCAAGCGCCCGTAGGGGCGTTGTGCTCGTATGCCGCTGCCCGGTCCGGGGTGCCGGGCTGTTGGCCGGGCGCCGGGCGAGGCGGCGGGCTCTGTCCGGCGGTTGGCGGTTGGCGGTTGGCGGCCGGCGGCGAGGCAGGTGCCGGCGATGCGGCCGTCCCCTGCCGCACCCCGGAAACCGGCGTGCGCATACGCGTGGGGAGAACCCAGCGAATGGTTTATAGGGGTAAAAAGACGCAATGCGGGCTTGGAATCTGAGGTCCATTAAGTCGCATTCGCGCGTTAAGTGCTAACTATGCATGGCACTCACACCACTTTCCTGACGCTCCAGCGGCAAGCTTCCTGGCACTCAGTGCCAAATAGGCGTGGAGCGAGTGTTTTACGGGCTGGAGATGGTCATTCTGAGCGGGATTAGACCATGGAAAACAAGGTTACCCATGGAATACATGCCAGTTAGATGGCCATTTAGGACGCTTTGGCTTGAGTGAGGCAAGCGCCACACTTGATAACGAGGCACGCAGTGACCCTCAAGGCCCTGAGCAGCGCCTTCATGTGATCAACTTCCGTTTTTGGGCGGTTTGCCGCACGGTAACGCCGTCCGCACACGGTGTAGCGGTCGGGATAAGCTCTACGAACCTTCGGGTCGTTCGTGCTCAGCCAGCTGGGGGTGCGAACGCCTTCACGGTGCGGGACTGAATCCCGTATGACTGCCGCCCTGACGGGGGGGGTGGGAAGGAGACGGTCTTGAAGATCCTCTTGGGGAGAATTCGGGACCGTTGGAAAGAGCGTTGGTCGCCCAGGATCACCGCGCCGCGCGTGTCGGCATTCGTTGCCGTGGCCATGCTCGCGCTGGCAGTGATCGACAGGGTGCACCGGCTGCTCTGAAGACGAAAGGCCCCAGCTGATGAATCAGCCAGGGCCTTTCGACAACGGTGCGAGGGGTTCCGCTGTGAACCTTCCGAGTTGCAGCTCGGGAGAGCGGAGCCCCTCGTGGTGTCTCACGACGGTATCACCGTAACGAAACCCGGCACCGGGCATCAACAGAGTGTTGACGCGCCCCTGGATCACATTTCACGCTTCTGACCTGCAACTTCTCCCGTCGCAAAGTGTGAATGGTGAATCCACTCACGCGGCTGACGCCACCTGGACCCCGTGGATCGCGCCCTCGTCCGCGGCGCCCGTGATGTCAGGCGCCCGCGACGTCAGCCGGCCAGGACGCGGGCGCGGCACTCGGCCGGGGTTCCCCAGGCGTCCCGCAGCGGGCGGGCCTTGCGGATCCACAGCGAGAGGTCGAGTTCCTCGGTGTAACCGAGGGCGCCGTGCAACTGCAGTGCCGTACGCGCCGCGGCATAACCGGCCTCGCCCGCCGCGACCTTCGCCGCCGCCACCTCCCGGCCGGCCGACGGGGCACCCGACGCCACCGCGAGCGCCGCCGCATACACCAGCGGCTGTGCGAACTCCAGCCCGATCAGGGTGTCCGCCAGCCGGTGCTTGACCACCTGGAACGAGCCGATGGCCACCTGGAACTGGGTGCGCTGCCGGACGTGGGACACCGTCGCCGCCAGCAGGGCCCGGCCGAGGCCGAGGGACTGCGCGGCGGTGGCGAGCCGTGCGACATCGACGGCGTGTGCGGCGGCCTCGGTCACCGCGGGGCCCTCGGCCAGGACGGTGCCGCCGAGCGGGCGGGACAGCCGCCGGGCCGGGTCGAGGGAGGGCTGCACGGGGCCGTGGCTGTCCGCGCGGCGCACGGTGTCGCCCTGGACGACGAGAACGCCGTCGGCGGCATCCGCGTCCACGGCGTACGGGGCCCCGGCGCACAGGCTGACGACCGCATCGCCCGTGGCGATCCGCGGCAGCCCGGCCTCATCCGCGGCATCCTCGCCGAGACGCGCCAGGAACGCGGCCGCCGCCACTGTCTCCGCCAGCGGACCCGGCACGGCATGCCGACCCAACTCCACGAAGGAGAGGGCGAGTTCGACCGGCAGCGGCCCCATTCCTCCGTGCCGCTCCGGAACGGCGAGCGCGAACACACCCGCGGCCGCGATCCGCGCCCACAGCTCACGGCCCGGCTTCTGCTCCCCGGCCGCCCAGGCCCGCACCACGGCCGGGGTGCCGGAAGCCCCCAGCATGCCGTCCAGCGTGCGGGTGAACTCCCGCTGCTCAGCGGTCAGGAGGAAGCGCATCACCGGCGTCCCTTCGGCAGACCGAGCAGCCGCTCGGCGATGATGTCCCGCTGGATCTCGTTGGTGCCGGCATAGATCGGCCCGGCGAGCGAGAAGGTGTACGCCTCGGCCCAACTCCCGTGCGCGGGGGCCTCGTCGGCGTCATCGGCGAGCATGCCGTACGGGCCGAGCAGGTCCAGCGCGGTCTCGTGCAGGGCGATGTCGAGCTCGGACCAGAAGACCTTGTTCAGGCTCGACTCGGCGCCGATCGACCCCCCGTCGGCGAGCCGGGAGGCGTTGGCGTAGGTGAACAGCTGATACGCCCTGGCGCCGATCAGCGCGTCGGCCACCCGCTCGCCGAGGGCCGGGCCGGCCGTCCCGGGGGCCTCGCGCCACAGTGCGGCCAGCCGCCCGGCGGCCGCGGTGAAGCGGCCCGGACTGCGCAGCGTCAGGCCCCGTTCGTTGCCGGCGGTGCTCATGGCGACCTGCCATCCCTGCCCCGGCTCGCCGATGAGGTCCGTATCCGGCACGAAGACCTCATCGAGGAAGAGTTCGGCGAAGGCCGGCTTGCCGTCCAGGCGGCCGAGCGGACGTACCGTCACGCCCGGTGCGTCCAGCGGGAACATCAGATAGCTGAGCCCCTGGTGCGGCCGGGCGGCGTCCGGGTCGCTGCGGAACAGCCCGAAGGCCCGGTCGGCGAACGCGGCCCGGGACGACCAGGTCTTCTGCCCGTTCAGCAGCCAGCCGCCCTCGGTCCGTACGGCGGTCGAGCGCAGCGACGCCAGATCCGACCCCGACTCCGGCTCCGACCAGGCCTGCGCCCAGATGACCTCCCCGCGCGCCATGGGGCCCAGGACGCGGGCGCGTTGCTCGTCGGTGCCGTGCGCGAAGAGGGTGGGGGCGAGGAGATGAATGCCGTTCTGGCCGACCCGCCCGGGGGCGCCCGCGGCGTAGTACTCCTCCTCGAACAGCAGCCACTGCAGGAGCGAAGCGCCCCTGCCGCCGTACTCCTCGGGCCAGGAGACCACCGACCAGTGGTCCGCGGCGAGCCGATGCTCCCACTCCCGGTGCGCGGCGAACCCCTCCGCGGTCTCCAGTGACGGCAGCGGACGGGCGGGAACCTGCTCGGCGAGCCAGGCGCGGGCCTCGGCCCGGAACGCCTCCTCGGCGGCGGAGATGTCGAGGTCCATCAGGCCCCCGCCTCCCGGGTGACGGGCGCGACCGGGCCCTGGCGTTCGTCGCGCGGGGGCGCGTCGTTGCGGGCAGCGGGCATCCGCCCTCCTTCCCTAACAAGTGTTTGGTAGGTTAACGTACCGGCATGAGCGGCGTCGAGGCCCCCGCCACCGTCGAGAGCCTTCGCCCCGGGATCCGCAGCCGGCTGCGGGAAGAGGAGGCTCACGCATGACACCGCCGCCCTACGTGCCCGGCCACCATCTGCTCGACGGCCGCACCGCCGTCATCACCGCGGCCGCCGGAGCCGGCATCGGCGGTGCCACCGCCCGCAGATTCCTGGAGGAGGGCGCCCGGGTGGTCCTCGGTGACGCCCATGCGCGCCGGCTGACGGCTACCGCCGAGGCGCTCGCCGAGGAGTTCGGCGCCGGACAGGTGGCGTCGCTGCCTTGCGATGTCACCGACGAGGACCAGGTCAACGCCCTGCTGGACACTGCCGAAGAGCGCCATGGGCGCCTCGACATCGTGGTCAACAACGCCGGGCTCGGCGGCACCGCAGACCTCGTCGAGATGACCGACACCCAGTGGGGCACGGTCCTCGATGTGACCCTGAACGGCACCTTCCGCTGTACCCGGGCCGCCCTGCGCCGGATGCAGGCCGCCGGCCGCGGCGGCGTGATCGTCAACAACGCCTCGGTCGTCGGCTGGCGTGCCCAGCGCGGCCAGGCCCACTACGCCGCGGCCAAGGCCGGGGTGATGGCGCTGACCCGGTGCGCCGCCATGGAGGCCGCCGCGTACGGCGTACGTGTCAACGCGGTCTCGCCCAGCCTCGCGATGCACCCGCACCTGGCGAAGGTGACCACGCCCGAACTGCTGGCGGAGCTCACCGAGCGGGAGGCGTTCGGCCGCTACGCCGAACCCTGGGAGGTCGCCAATGTCATCGTCTTCCTGGCCGGCGACTACGCCTCGTACATGACCGGGGAAACGGTGTCCGTCAGCTCCCAGCACGCGTGAGGCGCGGCGGGCCGGGGTGCCGTACGGCTCCGGGGAGACCGCCCGCCGGCGCCCGCCGGCCGGCACCACCTTGCGGAACCGGCCGCCACGTCCGCAGAATCTGACCAAGGAGACCCCATGTCCGAGGCCTATATCGTCGACGCGGTCCGCACCCCGGTGGGCAGGAAGGGCGGCGGTCTGTCGGCCGTCCACCCCGCCGACCTGGGCGCGCATGTGCTGACGGCGCTGATGGCGCGCAGCGGCGCCGATCCGGCCGCCGTCGAGGACGTCGTCTTCGGCTGTCTGGACACCGTGGGCCCCCAGGCCGGGGACATCGCCCGGACCTGCTGGCTGGCCGCCGGACTGCCCGAGGAGGTGCCCGGAGTCACCGTCGACCGCCAGTGCGGCTCGTCGCAGCAGGCCGTGCACTTCGCGGCCCAGGGCGTGCTCTCCGGCACCCAGGATCTGGTGGTCGCGGGCGGTGTGCAGAACATGTCGCAGATCCCGATCGCCTTCGCCAGCCGGCAGGCCGCCGCCCCGCTCGGCCTGACCGACGGCCCGTTCGCCGGCTCCGAGGGCTGGCGGGCCCGCTACGGCGAGGCGCCCGTCAACCAGTTCCACGGCGCCGAACTCATCGCCGACAAGTGGCACATCTCCCGGGAGGAGATGGAGGAGTTCGCACTCCGTTCGCACCGGCGGGCCGTCCGCGCCATCGATGAGGGCCGCTTCGACCGCGAGATCGTCGCCTACGGGGACGTCACCGCCGACGAAGGCCCCCGCCGTGACACCTCGTTGGAGAAGATGGCCGGGCTGGCGCCGGTCGTTGCGGGCGGCCGGCTGACCGCGGCGGTCTCCTCACAGGTCTCCGACGGCGCGGCCGCCATGCTTCTCGCCTCCGAGCGGGCGGTGGCCGAGCACGGCCTCACCCCGCGGGCCCGCATCCACCATCTGTCGGTGCGCGGTGAGGACCCGATCCGGATGCTGTCCGCACCGATCCCGGCGACGGCGTACGCGCTGAAGAAGGCGGGGATGTCGATCGGCGACATCGACCTGGTGGAGATCAACGAGGCGTTCGCGCCCGTGGTGCTGGCCTGGCTGAAGGAGACCGGCGCCGACCCGGAGCGGGTCAATGTCAACGGCGGCGCCATCGCTCTCGGCCATCCGCTCGGCGCGACCGGCGTCCGGCTGATGACCACGTTGCTGCACGAACTGGAGCGCACCGGCGGCCGGTTCGGGCTGCAGACCATGTGCGAGGGCGGCGGGCAGGCCAACGTCACCGTCATCGAGCGCCTCTGACCGGCCGTCAGGCCGCCGCCCACGTAGGACGGACCGCCGGCCCGGCGTCCCGGACCGGCACCCCGGCGGGCCGCGGTGGCCGTTCAGCGCGGCAGCGCGCCCAGCGTCGCGCCCGCCTCGGCCATGATCCGGTCGACGAGCTCCGCGCAGGACGGCAGATCCCCGAGCACACCGGCGACCTGTCCGGAGGCCATCACACCGAGATCGGTACGGCCCTCGACCATGGACGCCCTCAGCAGCATCGGGGTGTTGGCGGCGAGCAGGACCTGGCTCCAGCTGAGGTCCCTGCCGTGCTTCATCGCCAGGCCGTCACGGACCATCTGCGCCCAGCTCAGGCCGGACAGCTTCCTGAACGATGCGGCCCGGCGGAGCGCGGTGAACAGCGTGGTGGCGCGCCCGGACCGCTCCAGCGCCGCGACCAGCTCGCTGCGCAGCATCCGGTGGGGCAGACCGTCCACCTTCGTGGTGACGGTGATGTCCTTGACGCCCGCGGCCAGATAGCGGTCCTGTACGGCCCGGGGCACGGTGCTGTCCGACGTCAGCAGGAAACGGGTGCCCATGGCGATACCGGCCGCGCCGTAGGCGAGCGCCGCGACCAGGCCCCGGCCGTCGAAGAAGCCGCCCGCGGCGATGACCGGGATATCGACCGCGTCCACGATCTGCGGGAGCAGCACGGTCGTGGCGACGGTCCCCGTGTGGCCGCCGCCCTCCCCGCCCTGGACGATGACCGCGTCCGCGCCCCAGGCCGCGACCTTCTCGGCGTGGCGGCGGGCGCCGACGGACGGGATGACGACGACCCCCGCGTCCTTCAGCCGGGCGATCAGCTCACGGGAGGGGGCCAGGGCGAACGAGGCGACCCGCACACCCTCCTCCACGATGAGGCGCACCCGGTCGCCCGCGTCTCCCGCGTCCGCGCGGAGGTTGACCCCGAAGGGTGCGTCCGTACGGGAGGCGACCTCGCGGACCGCCGAGCGCAGCTGCTCGACGGTCATGGTGGCCGAGGCGAGAATCCCGAGGGCGCCCGCCTCGGCCGCGGCCGACACCAGCCGGGGCCCCGCCACCCACCCCATGCCGGTCTGCACGAGAGGATGGCGCACCCCGACGAGCTCGGTCAGCGGCGTCTCGATCCTGACGTCCGTCATGCCGTCGGCACCTCGCCGTTGCGCCGCCCCTCCGGGTCGATGACCCTACGGATCAGCCGCAGCTCGGTGGCGGTGGGCTCCCGGGTGCAGGGCACTTCGCCGGGCAGCGCGAGCGGGAACCCGGTGGCTTCCTGGATCTCCTCGACCGTCACGCCGGGATGCACGGAGGCCAGCCGCATGGCGCGGTCCGCGGTCTCGAAGTCGAAGACACCGAGGTCGGAGACGACGCGCGGAATGCGGTGGTAGCGGGTCGCGGACGGCCCGGCGGCGGCCGCGCTGTCGTAACCGACCCCGCTGATCATGTCGACCTTCTCGACGAAGACCCGTTTCGAGTGCTTCGGCACCCAGTAACTGACCGGGTTGTTCAGGGTGTTGACCGGGGCGCCGCGGACGCCGAGAAGCTGGCGCGCGGGCCGCTGCCAGTCGCCGATGCAGGAGATGTTCTGGTTGCCGAAGCGGTCGAGCTGGCTCGCGCCCATCATCACATGGCGCCGGCCGCCGGTGACCATGGTGAGGTGCTGACGGTAGGGCAGCCAGCCCTCGGCCGATCCGTCGAGGCCGACGATCATGGCCTCGCCGTCGGTGAGGAGCAGATCGGGGGAGAAGGTGCGCTTGGCGAGCCGGGCGCCGATCGACGGGATCAGGCCCATCGGACTCGCGAGCACCTCGCCGTTGTCGCGCCAGGCGTCGGCGCAGGCGATGACGCAGTACTCGGCGCGGGTCGTCGTGGTGGCGCTCACTGCTGCTCCTCGTGCCAGGTCTGGACCGCGGACCGGTACGTCTTCTCGTCCCCGGACAGGAACCGCTCGGCGAACTGCGGCCAGGGCGTGGTCGCATACAGCTTCTGGAAGGCCTCGTCACGTCCGTAGTCGGGGACGCAGGAGGTGAAGTGCGCACCGTTCGGGGCCTCGACGACCCCGGTGACCGAGTGCCGCTTGACCAGCAGGGTCTGCGGGGCGGCCGTGGCGAAGTCCTCCACGAGCCGTTCGCAGGAGACATACGCACTGTCCGCGGCCTCGCAGAACAGATCGTCGAAGTACGGGTCGGGGCCCAGGTACTGGCCGTTGCCGAGCCGGTCGGCGCGGTGCAGATGGACCAGTGCCGCGTCCATGCGCAGGGCCGGCATCGCGACGAAGGTCTCGCCGTCCTCGTAGGGCGAAGTGATGGTCTTCAGGCCGGGGTTGACCCGCATCACATCCGAACCGAGGCCGGACCGTACCGGCAGGAACGGCAGCCGGTTGGCGGCGGCGTGCAGGCCCCACATGAACATCGCCTCGTCGATCTCCGTCAGCTCGAACGCGCCGCGCTGACGGGCCGCGCGGAAATGCGGTTCGAGGGGGATCGAGTCGAGGGTCGCGAACGCCGCGACGAGTGTGCGGATCCGGCCGGCGGCGGCGAGCAGGCCGACATCGGGACCGCCGTACGAGACCACGGTCAGGTCGGTGATGTCGGAGCGGAGCAGCGCCCGCACCAGCGCCATCGGCTTACGGCGCGAGCCCCAGCCGCCGATGCCGAGGGTCATGCCGCTGCGCAGCCGGGAGACGACGTCCTCGGGCGTCATGGTCTTGTCGGTCACGGATCAGCCTTCCTTCGTCGGTGTGCCGCCCGGCGTGCCGAAGGTGTCGCGGACGCGGTCGGCGACTCCGCTGAGGTTCGCCTCGAAGGTGAAGCCCTGCTCGAAGCGGTAGCTGCGCCGTACGTCGACGGGGTCGATGCCGTTGAGGGCGGCCTTGGCCAGACGGAGAAGAGAGCCGTCCTTCCGGGCGATCTCCCGGGCCAAGTCCCGTGCGGCCTCGCGCAGTTCCGCGCGCGGGACGACCTTCCAGACGGAGCCGTGCGCCCACAGCTCGGCGGCGGTGGCGGTGCGGGAGGTGTAGTAGAGCGCGCGCATCAGGTGTTGCGGGACCAGCCGGGCCAGATGGGTGGCCGCGCCGAGCGCGCCGCGGTCCAGCTCCGGAAGTCCGAAGGTGGCGTCGTCGCTGGCCACGATCGCATCCGCATTTCCGACGAGGCCGATGCCGCCCCCCAGACAGAAGCCGTGCACCGCCGCGACGACGGGTACCTCGCACTCGTAGACCGCCGAAAACGCCTCGGCACAGCCGCGGTTGGCGCCGATCAGGGCCCCGTGCCCGCCGGACGCGGTGTCGCGCTGCATCTCCTTGATGTCGACCCCGGCGTTGAAGCCGCGGCCCTGCGCGGTGAGGACGACGCAGCGGATGCCGGGGTCACGGCCGGCCGCGCGCACGGCGTCGGCGAGGTCGTACCAGCCCTGTACCGGAAGGGCGTTGACCGGAGGGAAGTCGGCGGTGACGACGGCGATGCCCTGGTCCGGCTCGGAGGTGGAGACACCCATGAGCAGATCAGCTACCTTTCCACCAAGCGTTTGTTAGGTAGCGAAGTTAGCAGCGGATGGCGCGCTGCGGGAGGGGTGCCCGTTGAGCCTGGCTCTCGATCTGTCCGGGCAACTGGCCGTCGTCACCGGCGGCACCCGGGGCGTCGGCGCAGGCATCGCCCGCGCCTTCCTGCAGGCCGGTGCGGAGGTCGTGGTCTGCGCACGACGGCCGCCGGACACCCCCGTCACGGCCGCCGGCCGCCCTGCGCACTTCCGCCCCCTCGACCTGCGCGACCCGGCCGCCGTACGCCCCTTCTTCGCCCAAGTCATGGCCGATCACGGCCGGTTGGACTGTCTGGTCAACAACGCCGGAGGCACGCCGTACCGGTTGCTCGGGGAGGCGGACACCGAGCGGCACGCCCGGGTCGTGGAACTCAACCTCCTCGCACCGCTGACCGCCTCGCTCGCCGCGTACGAGGTGATGCGGGAGGGGCCGGCCGGCGGTTCGGTCATCATGATCGGCAGCGTCAGCGGCACCCGCCCCTCGCCCGGCACCGCCGCCTACGGCGCGGCCAAGGCGGGCCTGGACCACCTCGCCCGCTCCATGGCCGTCGAATGGGCTCCCCACGTCCGGGTCAACACCCTCGTCCTCGGCATGGTGCGCACCGAACTCGCCGGCCTGCACTACGGCGACGAGGAGGGCATCGCGGCCGTCGGGGCCACCGTCCCGCTCGGCCGGCTCGCCGAACCCGCCGAGATCGGCGACGCCTGCGTCTTTCTCGCCTCCGACCGCGCCGCCTATCTGACCGGCGCGAGCCTGCTCGTCCATGGCGGCGGGGAGCGCCCCGCCTTCCTCGACGCCGCCACCGTCAACCATCCCGCCGAGCCCGACGCCACGAAGGACCACTGACATGACCGGAACAGGAGAACGGACATGACCGGCACCGGAATCTGCACGGGACGCGTTGCCGCCGTCACCGGAGCCGGCCGGGGCCTCGGCCGCGCCCATGCGCTGGCCCTCGCCGCCGAAGGCGCCCAGGTGGTGGTGAACGACCTCGGTGTGGCTGCCGACGGAGCCGGTGCCTCGGCCGGACCGGCCCAGCAGGTCGCCGAAGAGATCCGTGCCCGCGGCGGCCGGGCCGTCGCGCACACCGGCGACATCACCACCACCGACGGCGCCGCCTCGCTCGTCGCCACCGCCCTGGACGCCTTCGGCCGTCTCGACATCCTCGTCAACAACGCCGGCTTCCTGCGCGACCGGATGCTCGTCAACCTCGACGAGGACGACTGGGACGCCGTCATCCGGGTCCATCTCAAGGGCCACTTCCTGCCGCTGCGGCACGCCTCGGCCCACTGGCGGGCCGAGGCCAAGGCAGGCCGTACGCCCGACGCCCGGATCATCAACACCAGTTCGGGCGCCGGGCTGCTCGGCAGCGTCGGCCAGGGCAACTACTCCGCCGCCAAGGCCGGCATCCTCGGCCTCACCCTCGTCGCCGCCGCCGAACTGGCCCGCTACGGCGTGCAGATCAACGCCATCGCGCCGGCCGCCCGTACCCGTATGACCGAGCAGACCTTCGCCGGGACGATGGCGGCGCCGGCCGAGGGGGAGTTCGACGCAATGGCCCCGGAGAACGTCTCCCCGCTGGTGGTCTGGCTGTCCTCGGCCGGCAGCGCCGGGGTCACCGGCCGGGTCTTCGAGGCCGAGGCGGGCCGGATCACCGTGATGGAGGGCTGGCGCCCCGGCCCCACCGCGGACAGGAAGAGCCGCTGGACACCGGCCGAGGCGGGCGAGACGGCCCGTGAGCTGCTGGCCGCCGCGGGCACACCACAGCCGGTGTACGGGGCGCGGTGACAGGTGGGGCCACGGCCGGAGGGCAAGCTCCACCGTCGGCCCCTCCGCCATGCCCTCAGTCGGAGAGCGGTGAACCCCTGCGCGCACGCAGCCGTGGGGCGGTGACCGCGAGCAGACCGAAGGCGCCGAGGAAGGCCAGCACGGAAGTGCCGCGCAGGACGGCCTCGATGGCGGGACCGTCGGCGGCCGCGGTCGACGGGGAGCCGCTGATGACCTCCAGCACCGTCGTCGCGACCGCCACGCTCGCCGCACCGAACAGCACCAGGGACGTCAGCACCAGACCCGATGCCGCGCCCGTCCGCTCCGCGGGGACATGCGCCTGGGTGGCCACGTTCGTCAGTGCCCACCCCAGCCCGATGCCCACCCCGCAGACGGCGAAGACCACCGCGTACCAGCCCAGGGGCCGCACCCAGGTCAGCACCAGCACCCCGATGCCGCTGGTGAGCATGCCGCAGGCCATCAACCGCTCGGCACGCCAGCGCAGGGCCAGCCGCCCGGCCCGGTAACTGGCCGCTCCGACCCCGCAGGAGAGCGCCAGAAAGACCATCCCGGCGTGCGACGGCGACAGCCCCCGCGCCTGCTGCAGATAGAGCGCCGAGAGCACCGCGACCAGGCAATAGACCACATTCGAGAGCGAACCCGCGAGGGTGATCACATCGAACTTCACATTGCGGAACAGCGACAGATCGATCAACGGCTCCGGCGTCCGCCGCTCCACCGCCACGAACAGCGCGAGGAAGGCGATACCGACGGCGACGGTGGCCAGGGTGGGGGCGGAGGCCCACCCCCAGCCCTGCCCCTGGTCGACCGCGACCATCAGGCACGTCAGACCGAGGGCGACGGCCGCCGCGCCGGGCAGGTCGAGGCGGCGGGTCGCCCGCTCGTCGCGGGTCTCGGGGACAAAGCGCAGCACCAGCAGCGCGGCGACCAGACACACCGGCACATTCAGCAGGAACACCGCACGCCAGCTGACGTGTTCGGCAAAGACACCCCCCACGAACGGGCCCAGCGCGGTGCCGACGGAACTGAACGCCAGCACCGTACTGACCGCCCGCCCCTGCCGGTCGTCCCGGAAGTAACTGGTCACCACCGCCACGGAAACGGGAAAGATCAAGGCCGCACCGACCCCCTGCACGACCCGCGCGGCAATCAGCCAGGGCGCGTTCTGGGCGGCGCTGCACACCACGGACAGGGTGGCGAACACGGTCAGCCCGATCACGATGACCCGTCGCCGCCCGTGCAGGTCGGCGGCCCGGCCACCGACGATCATCAAGGCGCCGATGGCGACCATGTAACCGCTGATCAGCCACTGGAGGTCGGTCGACGAGGTGCCGAAATCCCTGGCGATGACCGGGAGCATCAGATCGAGCGCGAACCAGTCCATCTGCACGATGAGGATGGACAGCGCGGCAGCGACGATCACTGCCCGGTCCCGGTGCGAGAAGGAGCCGCCGCCCGAAGCGGCCTCCTCGGCCTGGCCCGCCAGGTGATGGCGCACAAGCACTCCTCGCCCGTAAAGCCGTAACCCACCGGTCTGCGCAGCCGTCCTGTTTCTCAGGATAGAAGTCGCCGTCCAGGGCCGCATGGCGGCGTATGCGTGATTCCCGGCTGTCCGGGTGTCAGTCCACTGAACGCTCGAGCCCCGCGAGCCCCGCCGCGCGTCCGAGCAGATCGACGAGCATGTCGAAGGTGAGCCGGCCGGTGAACGTATTGCGCTGGCTGGGGTGGTAGCTGCCGAGTACCTGGAGTTCCCGCCGCCGCCCGGTGGCGGGCAGGGTCAGCTGCACGCCGTGACCGAACGCGGGGCGGGGCCGGGGGAGTGGCCACCCCGCCTCGCCCAGTACGGGCAGCAGCGCCTGCCAGCCGAAGGCACCCAGCACCACGACCGTACGCAGGCCGGGGCTGAGGAGTTCGAGCTCCGCCGACAGCCACGGCCGGCAGGTGTGCCGCTCGGTGGGCGTCGGCTTGTTCTCCGGCGGAGCACAGTGGACCGGCGCGGTGACCCGCACGCCGTACAGCTCCAGCCCGTCGCCCCGGTGCGTCGCGGTGGGCCGGGAGGCGAGACCGACCGCATGGAGAGCGGCGAACAGGAAGTCGCCGGAGGCGTCCCCGGTGAACATCCGGCCGGTGCGATTGCCGCCGTGTGCGGCGGGTGCGAGCCCGACGATGGCCAGCGACGCGTCCGGCGGGCCGAACCCCGGCACGGGGCGCGCCCAGTACTCCTGGTCCCGGAACGCCGCACGCGGATGCGCGGCGGTCTCCTCCCGCCACTCCACCAGCCGGGGACAGGCCCGGCAGCGGACCAGCTGTGCATCGAGCTCCGCGAGCCCGCCGCACCGCCCCGCCTGAGAGGCGGGAAAGGCACTGTCGCCAGGTCCTGGCGGCGACCCCGCCGCCCCGGTCTCGTTCATCCCTCCACGCTAGACCGCGGGCGGTGACGAGGCGCGCTGCCGTCAGCGAAGCCGCCGGACTCCGGGAGCGGCGATTCCCGTGGGGCCGGGTGCCCCTCGACGGGACCCGCCAAGTCCCCTTTCCGGGACATGTGTTGTGTGACATATTACTGACGTGCCCACGAGACGCAGTCAGCCCCTGGATGCTCCGGATGTGGTCATCGTCGGGGCCGGAGTGGTCGGCGCCGCCTGCGCCTACTACGCCGGCCGGTCCGGCCTCTCCGTCGCCGTCGTCGACCGCGGCCCCGTCGCGGGCGGCACCACCGGCGCCGGTGAGGGGAATCTGCTCGTCTCCGACAAGGAACCGGGGCCCGAACTCGACCTCGCGCTGCTCTCCACCCGGCTGTGGCGCGAACTCGCCGCCGAGCTCCCGCCGGAGATCGAGTACGAGACGAAGGGCGGGCTGGTCGTCGCCTCCGACGAGGCCGGTATGGCCTCGCTGCGCTCGTTCCGCGCGGCGCAGGGCAGGGCGGGCGTGCAGAGCGCCTGCCTGTCCGCCGACCGGCTGCAGGACGCCGAACCGCATCTGGCACCCGGCCTCGCCGGAGGCGTCCTCTACCCGCAGGACGCCCAGGTCCAACCCGCCCTCGCCGCCGCCCATCTGCTGCGCGCCTCCGGGGCGCGGCTGTATCTGGGCGCGGAGGTCACGGCCGTTCTGCGGGGGCCCGGCAAGGCCGTACGGGGCGTCCGGACCCCGCAGGGCGACCTCCTCGCTCCCGCGGTCGTGAACGCCACCGGTACCTGGGCCGGCCGGCTGGCCTCGCTCGCCGGGGTGACCGTCCCCGTCCTGCCCCGTCGGGGATATGTCCTGGTCACCGAGCCGCTGCCACGCGTCGTGCGCCGCAAGGTCTACGCCGCGGACTATGTCGCCGATGTGGCCAGCGGGTCGGCCGCGCTGCAGACCTCCGCCGTCGTCGAGGGCACCCGGGCGGGGCCGGTCCTGATCGGTGCCAGCCGCGAACGCATCGGCTTCGACCGCACGCTCTCGGTCGAGGTGCTGCGCCGGCTCGCCGCCCAGGCGGCGGCTCTGTTCCCCGTATTGGCGGGTGTCCGGGTGATGCGCACGTACCAGGGGTTCCGGCCCTACCTCCCGGACCACCTCCCGGCGATCGGCCCCGACCCACGCCTCCCGGGCCTGCTGCACGCCTGCGGCCACGAGGGCGCGGGCATCGGCCTCGCCCCGGCCACCGGCCGGCTGATCGCGGCCGCGCTGACGGAAGCCCCCGGCCCGCTGGACGCGCGGCCATTCCGCCCGGATCGTTTCGCCGAAGGGGCGGGGCAGGGATGAGCGGGGCCGAGCCCGCGGGGGCAGGGGTGGACGGGGCCGAGGCGGACGGAGCCGGTCCGGAAAGGGCCGGGCCGGCCGGTGCCGGGATCGCCACACCCGACCACCCCTGGTTCCGGCCCCGTTGGCGCCCACGTCGCCCGCTCACCACCACAGAGAGGAGTCCGGACATGCCCCGACGCCACCCCGCCGACCTCGTACGGGCCGAGCCAGGACCGGCGTTCGAGATCAGTTTCGACGGGCGGCCGCTGCCCGCGCTGCCCGGTCAGACCGTCGCCGCCGCACTCTGGGCGGCCGGGGTGCTCTCCTGGCGGACCACCCGGGGCGACGGGCGGCCGCGCGGGGCCTTCTGCGGAATCGGCTCCTGCTTCGACTGTCTGGCCACCGTCAACGGTCAACCCAACCAACGGGCCTGTCTGGTGCCCGCCAGGCCGGGGGACGCGATCACCACCCAGGAGGGTCACGGGCGTGCCGAACTCACCGTCTGACACCCATGACCTCGTCGTCATCGGCGCGGGGCCGGCCGGGCTCGCCGCCGCCGTCACGGCCGCCGGCTTCGGGTTGCGGGTGGCGCTCGTCGACGCGGCCGCCCGGCCCGGCGGGCAGTTCTACCGGCAGCCGGCCCCCGGACTGGGCGCCACCCGCCCCGAGGCCCTGCATCACTCCTGGCGCGCCTTCGCGCGGCGCACCGCGCGGCTGGACGAGCAGCTCGCCGCGGGCCGGGTGAGCCACTTCGCCGCGCACCACGTCTGGGCCGTCACCCGGGACACCGCGCACTGGACCGTGCACGCGGTCACCGGGCCCGACGGAGCGCAGGGCCGGGCAGAGGTGACCGCGCGGAAGGTGCTTCTCGCCACCGGCGCGCACGAGCGTCAACTGCCCTTCCCCGGCTGGACCTTGCCCGGTGTCGTCGGCGCGGGCGGCGCGCAGGCCATGCTCAAGGCGGGGCTGGTGCTGCCGGGGCGGCGGATCGTGGTCGCGGGCAGCGGGCCGCTGCTGCTCGCCGTTGCCGGATCGCTCGCCGCGGCCGGCGCCACGGTGCCGGTCGTCGCCGAGGCGAGCGGTTACGCCGGATACGCCCGCGCCCCGCGTACGTTGGCCGCCAACCCCGGCAAGCTCGCCGAAGGGGCCGCGCACGGGGCCACCCTGCTCCGGCACGGCGTACGCATCCGTTCCCGCAGCGCGATCACCGCCGTGCACGGCGCCGACCGGGTCGAGGCCGTCACCCTGACCCGGCTCGACCGGGACTGGCGGCCGCTGCCGGGGACCGGACGGCGCATCCCGTGCGATGCGCTCGCCGTCGGGTACGGGCTGGTACCGCAACTGGAGCTGGCCACCACGCTGGGCTGCGCCACCCGCCGCACCCCGGACGGCACCTGGGCGCTGCTCCTCGACGACCAGCAGCGGACCACGGTCGACGGGGTCTGGGCCGCCGGTGAGGCCGGCGGCGTCGGGGGTGCGGAACTTGCCTTTGCCGAGGGCGAGTTGGCGGCCCACAGCATCGCGCACCGGGTTGCCCGCAGCGCGCTGCGGCGGCGCCGCGACCGGCTGCGCCGGTTCGCCCGGACCATGGCCGCCGCCCATGCGCCGCGCCCCGGCTGGACCGACTGGCTGCGCGAGGACACCGACGTCTGCCGCTGTGAGGAGGTCACCGCCGGGCGGATCCGGGAAGCCGTCGCCGGCCTCGGCGCCCGCGACACCCGCACCGTCAAATTGCTCACCCGGGCCGGAATGGGCTGGTGCCAGGGGCGGATGTGCGGCTCAGCGGTGGCCCGCCTCGCGGGGGAGGCCGGGCCCGCGGCCGACCGCAGACCACTCGCCTGTCCCGTCGTCCTGGGGGAACTCGCCGGAGAACAGGGCTAGTCCAACCTCCGGGCGACCTTGGCAAGTCCCTGGGACACTCAGTAAAATGTCACACCTCATAGAAGGAGACTTCGTATGGTCACGCGCACCCGCCCCTGGCACGGCATCATGGTTGCCACCGCCCTCCCCTTCCGCGACGACCTCTCCGTCGACCACGACGCCTACGCCGCGCAGGTCGCCCGGCTCCTCGCCGCCGGCTGCGACGGCGTCGTCCCCAACGGCTCCCTCGGCGAGTACCAGACGCTCACCGACGAAGAGCGCGCCCGTGTCCTCCGTACCGCGGTGGAAGCCGCCGGTGACGGCGACCGGGTGATGCCCGGTGTCTCCGCCTACGGCAGCGCCGCCTCGCGCCGCTGGGCCGAGCAGGCCGCCGAGGCGGGTGCCGGTTCCGTACTGCTGCTGCCGCCCAACGGCTACCGTGCCGAACCGGCCGCGGTCCGTGCCCACTTCGCCGAGGTGGCCGCGGCCGGCCTGCCCGTCGTCGCCTACAACAACCCCTTCGACACCAAGGTCGACCTCACTCCCGGCCTCCTCGCCGAGCTGTACAACGACGGCAGCATCGTCGCCGTCAAGGAGTTCAGCGGCGACGTCCGCAGGGCGTACGAGATCGCCGAAGTCGCGCCGGAACTGGACCTGTTGATCGGCGCCGACGATGTTCTGCTCGAACTCGCCCTCGCCGGCGCCGTTGGCTGGATCGCGGGCTGTCCGAACGCGCTGCCCGAAGCGTGCAGCACCCTCTACCGGTCCGCCGTCGCCGGTGACCTCGACACCGCGCTGCCCCTCTACCGCACCTTGCATCCGCTGCTGCGCTGGGACTCCAAGCCCGAGTTCGTGCAGGCGATCAAGCTCGCCATGGACCATGCCGGACACCGCGGCGGCCCGACCCGCCCGCCCCGCTCCCCGCTCACCGCCGAGCAGGCGGCCGCGGTCCGCGCCGCCACCGGGAAGCTCCTCGCCGACGGCCACCACTGAGAGGGACTCCGCATGCGCACCCGCCATGTGTTCCACGCCGTCGACTCCCACACCGAGGGCATGCCCACCCGCGTCATCACCGGCGGCGTCGGCGCCATTCCCGGCGCCACCATGGCCGAGCGCCGACTGCACTTCGCCGAGCACCGCGACGCCGTCCGTACGCTCCTGATGTACGAGCCGCGCGGCCATGCCGCCATGAGCGGCGCGATACTTCAGCCGCCGACACGCCCCGACGCCGACTACGGCGTCCTGTTCATCGAGGTCTCCGGCTATCTGCCGATGTGCGGCCACGGGACGATCGGGGTGGCCACCGTCCTCGTCGAGACCGGCATGGTGGAGGTCCAAGAGCCCGTGACCAGGGTGCGGCTCGACACCCCCGCCGGACTGGTCACCGCCGAGGTGCAGGTGAGGGACGGGGCGGCCACGGCCGTCACCCTCACCAATGTGCCCGCCTTCTGCGCCGGACTCGACCGCAAGGTCACCGTCCCGGGCTACGGCACGCTCCGCTATGACCTCGCCTACGGCGGCAACTTCTACGCGATCCTGCCGCTGGACAGCGTCGGCCTGCCCTTCGACCGGGCCCGGGCCAAGGACATCCTCGCCGCCGGACTCGCCCTCATGGACGCCGTGAACGCCGCCGAGCGGCCGGTCCACCCCGAGGACGAGAGGATCGGCGGCCTCAAGCACGTCTACTTCGCCGCGCCGGGGTCCCACGCCACCCGCTCCCGGCATGCGATGGCCATCCACCCCGGATGGTTCGACCGCTCGCCGTGCGGCACGGGTACCTCCGCACGGATGGCACAGCTGCATGCGCGCGGCGAACTGCCCCTTCACCAGGACTTCGTCAACGAGTCGTTCATCGGAACGGAGTTCACCGGCCGGCTGGTCTCGGAGACCACGGTCGGCTCGCTCCCGGCCGTCGTCCCCACCGTCACCGGCCGGGCGTGGGTGACCGGCACCGCGCAGTACTTCCTCGACCCGTCCGACCCGTTTCCCGCAGGTTTTCTGCTGTGAGCAACGGCCGCGATACCGGCCGTCGTCCGCACCGGGGAGTTTGCGCAACGTGACATTGTACGCTGGCACTCCGCGCCAACTCGGAGGACCACGATGGGTGAACTCAAGCACCGCAGCCTGATCACCGCTCAGGAGCGGCTCCGCGATCAGGTCGCCCATCAGCTGCGCGCGGCCCTGATCGCGGGGGAACTGCGCCCGGGGTCGGTCTACTCGGCCCCGGGCCTCGCCGCGGACTTCGGTGTCTCCGCCACCCCGGTGCGCGAGGCGATGCTCGACCTGGCCCGCGAGGGGCTGGTCGAGCCGGTCCGCAACAAGGGTTTCCGGATCACCGAGGTGAGCGAGCGCGACCTCGACCAGTACACCGAGATCCGTGCCCTGATCGAGGTCCCGGTCGTCGGCCAGGTCACCCGCACCGCCGGCCGCGCACAGCTGGAGGCCCTCCGCCCGGCCGCCCTGGAGATCGTCGCCGCCGCCCGTGCGCACGACCTCATCGGCTACCTGGAGGCCGACCGCCGCTTCCACCTCGAACTGCTCGGCCTCAGCGGCAATGACCGCCTGGTCGAGACGGCCGGCGATCTGCGCAAGCGCTCCCGTCTCTACGGCCTCACCCGTCTCGATGAGCGCAACCAGCTGCTGCCCTCCGCCGAAGAGCACGGGGAGCTGCTCGATGTGATGCTGACGGGCGATGCCGAGGCGGCCGAGTCCTGTATGGCCCGCCACCTCGGCCATGTCCGTTCGCTGTGGGCCCAGGGCCGCGACGAACCACTGGTGCCACGGCCGCAGCGCACGCCGGGCGTCCGCCAGGGCTGACCGGGCCGTCGGGTCAGGCCGGCCCGGAGAGGAGTCCGGCCATCCACTCCTCCACGGCGTCGGCGGTGCGCGGCAGTGCCGACGACATCAGCCGGGCACCGTCCGCGGTGATCACCAGATCGTCCTCGATACGGACACCGACGCCGCGCAGTTCCCGAGGCAGGGTCGTGTCGTCGGGCTGCAGATAGAGCCCTGGTTCGACCGTCAGGACCTGCCCCTCCGTCAGAACGCCGTCCAGGTACTGCTCCGCGCGGGCCCGGGCGCAGTCATGCACATCGAGTCCGAGCATATGGCCCGAACTGCACAGCGTGTAACGCCGGTACAGGCCGCTGTCGGTGGCGAGCGCCTCCTCGGCAGGGATGCGCAGCACGCCCCAGTCGGCCAGCCCCTCGGCCAGGACGCCCGAACAGGCCCGGTGGAAGTCGCGGAAGCTCGCCCCCGGCTTGAGGGCGGCGATGCCCGCGTCCTGCGCGGCGAGCACCAGCTCGTACACCCGGCGCTGGACGGGGGAGAAGCGTCCGGACAGCGGCAGGGTGCGGGTGAGGTCGGCGGTGTACAGCGAGTCGGTCTCCACCCCCGCGTCCAGCAGCAGCAACTGGGCGGGATCGAGCGGCCCGTCGTTGCGGATCCAGTGGAGCACACAGGCGTGGGCGCCGACGGCGGCGATGGTCTCGTACCCCGTGCCGTTGCCCTCGGCGCGGGCGCGCAGCTGGAAGACTCCTTCGATCCAGCGTTCGCCGCGCGGGTGGCGCAGGGCGGCGGGGAGGGACCGTACGACATCCTCGAAGCCGGTGGTGGTGTGCGCGACGGCCTGCTGCAGCTGGGCCACCTCCCAGTCGTCCTTCACGAGCCGCAACTCGCTGAGGACCGAGGCGAGTTCGGTGTCCTGTGAGGCGTCCCGGTCGGCCCGGTGGCGGGCGAGGTCGTCCAGGTGCGCACAGCGGAGGCCGGTGAGCCGCCCGGCCTCGGCCAGATCGGGGCGGCGGCCCACCCAGAACTCGCCGTAGCGGCGGTCCCGGTAGAACGCGCCGTCGCGGTCCCGCGGCGGCCGCGGCCGGAGGTACAGCACCGGCTCGCCGTCCGGTTCCAGCACCAGGACGTGCCCCGGCTGGTCCTCACCCGTCAGTCCGGTCAACCAGGCGTAGGCGCTGTGCGGGCGGAAGCGGTGGTCGCAGTCGTGGGAGCGGACCTTCAACTCCCCGGCGGGGACGATCAGTCGCTCGCCGGGGAAGCGCGCGGCGAGCCGGGCCCGGCGGCCGGCGAACCGTGCGAAGCCCGGGACGCGGGGCCCGTCGGGGAGCGGGGCGGCGGCCCACTGACCGGTCATGAAGCCGGCGAGGGCGTCCGACACCGGCAAGTCATGGCTCCCGGTGTGGAGTGGGGCGGCGCGCGAGGTCATATCGACACCTCCGGTAAAGAACGTTACCTGAAGCCTTGTCAGTGCAATTTCACATTACTATGTTACGGGTCACACCTCGTGGAGTGAAGGCCATTGCCGCAAACCCCACACAACCCCCCACCCCCTCCCGGAGGTTCAGGTGTCACACCCGCGTATGCCGCGCAGAATCCTGCTGGCCGCGACCCTCGCCACCACCCTCGCCCTGCCGGCCGTCCAGGCCGCCCAGGCGGCACCCCACACGTCGGCCACCTCCTCGCAGCGGCCCCGGGCGCAGCACCCCGGACACCGGCCCGCCGCCCCCAGCGCCAACCCCTTCGACCAGGTCCAACGCCTCGCCAAGACACCGAGGTTCGACCCCGCCCCGGCACCGGCGCCGCGCTCCCTCGTCGAGAGCGGCCGTATACCGGGCCCGCAGACCAAGCCCGTCGGCGTGCCGCACCGTCCCAGACCCGTCGTCGCCCCCTGCACCCTCGACGGCATCACCGGCCTGAGTCCCGAACAGCTCGCGGACTTCCTCGCCGACCCGGCCGTCACGGCCGACGACTGTCTGCGCAACCTCGTCTGGACGTGGGACCCCCGGCTCATCCCCGTCATGTCCGACGCCCACGTCCAGGCGGTGGCCCGTCGCATCACCGGGCTTGCCGCCGCCCATGACGGCAAGAACACCAGCCATCTGTACGAGATGTTCACGTACTTGCACGCGGTGGCCTACCAGGACTTCTCCCGCGACGAGATCGACACCACCGACGCCCCCACCGTCGATGCCGTACGCGGCGCCGTCGAGGCCTTCGGCACCGCGGCCCGGACCTTCGACGTCACCCGGGTCAACGCCGACACCCTGCGCGAAGCCCTCTACGCCGCCAGTGCCCCGGGCCTGCGCCAGCATCAACTCGACCTGATTCAGAAGGTCCTGGCCACCATGGACCCGGCCCACTCCGCCACTCACAAGGACCCGGCATGGGCCAACGCCGCCCTCGCCGGCCTCTCGGTCAACTACCTGGGCGTCTACCCCGGCAACAAGGACACCGCCTTCCAGTACGCGGTCGCCACGGACCCCGGGTACCGCGCCGTCTTCAAGGCGTTTGCCGGATACACCCATCTCAAGGGCACACCCAACGCCTGGGTCGTCCGCGATGCGCTCGGGGAGTACGGCCGCTTCGGCCAGATCGACTCCTTGAAGAAGGCCATCGTCACCGACCTCGGCGCCCTCCTCCCCCTCACCGTGCGCAACTTCGGCGACGGCAGCGAACCCTGGGCCAAGGTCGCGTCCTGGCTCATCTCCTTCGACGCCTGCAAGCCGTACGGGGTGTGCAAGGAGGACATCGAAAAGCGGATCTTCCCGCGCACCTACTCCTACGACAACGGCGCCATCAAGGTCCGCACCGCCCTCGACCGTGCCGTCGTCGACCAGCTCTACTATGCGTCCAAGCAGGTCAGGGCCCAGTTCCACCGGGTGCTCGGGACCACCGAACCGCTGGCCGGTGACCCCAACACCACACTCACCATCGTCCTGTACGCCGCACGCGCCGACTACGAGGTCTACCACCCGCTGCTCACCGGAATGGGCACCAACAACGGCGGCGTCTACATCGAGCAGGGCGCGACCTTCTACACCTATCAGCGGCGCGTCCCCCAGGACTCCAGCCTCACCCTCGAAGAGCTCTTCCGGCACGAGTACGTCCACTACCTCAACGGCCGCTTCGCCGTCCCCGGCTTCTTCGGCGAAGGCCCCTGGTACGAGGGCGACCGCACCACCGCCATGGACGAGGGCAGCGCCGAGTTCTTCGACGGCTCGACCCGTGACAACGGCATCGCCGTCCGCCGGTCACTCGTCCGCGACATCATGACGGACACCACGGGCGGCAAACCCCGCATGAGCATCAACGAGTTCCTGCACGCGACGTACGACCACGACGGCTTCCGCTTCTACTCCTACGCCGGGACGTTCTTCGAGTTCCTGTGGCGCGAACACCCGGCGAAACTCCAGGAGATGTACCGGTATCTGCGCGCCGATGACCCGGCCGCGTTCGACTCCTGGCGCAACCGCATGGGCTCCGACGCAGGGCTGCAGCAGCAGTACGACGCCTTCCTCGACGCACAGATCGCCCTCGTCGACGACCTCTTCGTACCGAACACGACGTTCACGCCCAACGCTTCCCTGAAGTTCGCCACCCCCGCCGAGGTGCAGACCGCCTTCGCCGCCGCCACCGCCAACACGCCCGTCTGCAAGGACGAGGGCGACCGCGGCAACGGCCGGTTCACCTGCAACGGCCGGATCACCGCCAACCTCGCCAACTCCGGCAACCCCGACCAGGTCTTCAAGGACATGTCCGAAACCGTCGACTACTTCCTCCTCGACCGCACCGGGCCCACCGCGAACAACTTCACCGACATGAACTGCTCCTTCGGTCCCACCGACGTCTGGCCCTCGGGCCGGGCGGGCAGCGCGGACTTCCGCTGCGAGGGCCCACTGCGGCGCTGAGGCAGCCGCCCGTCCTCAGCGGGACACGGCCCGTCCGGCGGGACGGGCCGTGTCCGGCAGGGGCCGCCTGCTGCCGTCAGTCCTCGGGCAGGTCGAGCCGGCGCGACGTACCGGGGGCGAGGGAGAACGAGCGGTCGCGCAGCTTTACCCGCACCGCGGCGTTCTCCGAGGCCGGTACCGCGATCCGTACCTGCTCGGCGCGGATGCGCAGATCGATGTCCCAGTGCCGCCGGAAGCGGATGCGGACCCCGAACTTCGAGAGCTCGGGCAGCGGCGCCGGGTCGAGCCACAGCGCCTGGTCGCGGGTCTCCAGACCGGTCATACCGCGCTGGACGAAGTCCAGGGTGCCGGCCATCGCGCCGAGGTGGATGCCCTCCGCGGTGGTGCCGCCCTGGACGTCCGCCACATCCCCGGTCAGCGCCTCCTCGCAGTACGTCCAGGCGTCGGGACGGTGTACGCGGGCCAGGACCCAGGCGTGGACCAGGGCGCTGAGGGTGGAGCCGTGGCTGGTGCGGTGGAGGTAGTAGTCGACGGTGGCGTGCCAGAGGTCGTCGTCGAGGCGGTGGCCGAGCCGGCGGAACACCGAGGCGAGCTCCGCCGGCGAGAAGAGATAGCCCAGCATCAGCACATCGGCCTGTTTGGAGGCCTGGTAGCGGTTGACCGTATCGCCCTCCGCCTCCAGGATCCGGTCCAGCCGGCGGATGTCGCCGTAGCGCTGCCGGTATCCGTGCCAGTCGAGCTCGGCGAGGTCCCCGTATCCGGCGAACTGGCTGATCACCCCGCGGTGGTAGGGCACATGGAGCCGGTGCGCGATGTCCTCCCAGCGCTCGGGCTCCTCCGGGCAGAGCTGGAGGCGTTCGCACAGCTGCCGTTGATGGGCCTCGGGGAGTGTGCGGCACAGCTCGAGGGCACGCATCAGCACCCAGGCCGCCGTGACGTTGGTGTACGCGTTGTCGTCCACGCCCGGTTCGGCGGCTCCCGGATAGCCGTCGTGGTACTCGTCGGGACCGACCACCCCACGGATGCGGTACCGGCCCAGCGCGGCGTCCCAGTCCGCGGCCGATGCCCAGAAGCGGGCGATCTGCAGCAGCATCTCCGCGCCCCTGGTGTGCAGGAACTCCGTGTCGCCGCTGGCCTGTCCGTACTGCCACACGTTGTAGGCGATCGCCGATCCGACGTGGTGCTGGAGCCGGGAATGATCGGGCAGCCAGCGCCCCGAGTGCGGGTTGAGATGGAGTTGCTGGGTCTCCTCACGGCCGTCGCCGGCGCTCTGCCAGGGGTACATCGCGCCGGTACGGCCCGCTTCCCGCGCCGCATGGCAGGCGGCGGGCAGCCGCCGGTAGCGGTAGTCCAGCAGCGACCGGGAGACCTGCGGAAGGTGCAGGTTCAAAAACGGCAGCACGAACAGCTCGTCCCAGAAGACATGCCCGCGGTACGCCTCGCCGTGCAGGCCCCTCGCCGGCACCCCGACATCCAGCTCGGCGGTGTGCGGCGAGAGGGTCTGCAGGAGATGGAAGAGGTGCAGACGCAGGATTCCGCCCGCCTCGCCGGGGACCTCCAGCTTGGCCTGCCGCCACAGATTCTCCCAGGCGCGGCGGTGCGACGCCCGCAACTGCCGGAAGTGCGGGGCCAGGACCACACAGTCCACGGCCGCATGCCGCGGGCTCTCGATCGCCGGGTCGCGGGAGGTGAACAGCGCCACGGTCTTCTCGACGACCGCGGGGGAGTCGGGGACGACGGGCAGGACCAGGGCGTGGAACGCTGCCAGTGCGGTGAGCTGCGGCATGGGCGCCCCGCCCCGGCCGGAGGAGGCGCGGGTCCGGGCGGCCAGCGCGATACGGATGTCCGAGTCGAGGGTGCGGCAGCTCAGCCACACCGTGTCCCGTCGCTCGGCACCGGTCTCCCACCCCGTCAGATGCTGGTCCGCCAGCTCGCGGTAGCGCGCGACGCCGGCATTGCGCACCGCACCGTCGATCCCGGACTCCACCTCCACCGTGCCGGCCCACCCATGGGACGTGAAGCAGGTGCGCAGCGCGGCCAGATGGGGCTCTCCCATGTGCACCAGGCGGCACTGCTCCACGCTCAGCCGCCGGCCGGCCTGGTCCTCGTAGACCGACCAGCGGGTCAGCGTGCCGTGCCGCAGGTCCAGGGTCTGCCGGTGCTCCGCCAGCTGCGGGTGGTCGGGGGAGAGCCAGGGGCCGGGCGCCGTGTCGGCGGGGCACATCCGGTAGCGCAGCGGGAGCCAGTTGGGCAGGTTGACCATGTCCTCGTTCTCGACCGGGCGGCCCGCCACGATGGAGGTGAGCCGGTTGTAGCAGCCGGCGGCGTAGGTGCCCGGGTAGTGCGCGGGCCCGGCCGGCACCTCGGACGCCGCGCCGCGGGTGACGAAGTAGCCGTTGCCGAGCGCGCAGAGCGTTTCGCGCAGCCGTTCCGTGTCCGGGTCGTACCCCTCGTACGACCAGCTCCAGGGGCGCGTCATCCGCCCGCCCCGGACGTCGTACGACCAGGTCCAGGCGCCCGTCATCCCCCCTCCCCGGACGTCAGCAGCTCGCCGGGGTCGGTCACGACCACATCGGCGCCACGGCGGCGCAGTGCGGTGGCACGGTACGGGCCGGCCGTCCGGTCCACGCCCACCACGAGGCCGAATCCGCCGCGGCGGCCGGCCTCGACACCCGCGAGGGCGTCCTCCACCACGGCGGTGTCCCGGGCCGGGACACCGAGTCGCCGGGCGGCTTCCACGAAGAGCGCCGGGTCCGGCTTGCCCGGCAGGTCCATCCGGCGCGCCTCGTTGCCGTCCACCACGGCCTGGAAGAGCCCGAGCACATCGGCCGCGGACAGCAGCTCGGTGGCATGACGGGACGCGGAGACGGCGGCACACGGCACCCCCTGGTCCCGCAGCACCCGCAGCAGGCGCACGGTGCCGGGCCAGGTGGTGACGGCATCGGTCCGCAGACTCGCGGTGAACAGCGCGTCCTTGCGGGCCGCGATGGCGCCGACGGTGTCCGTGCCCGGCGCGTCGTCCGGGGTGCCGAGCGGCAGTTCGAGGCCCCGTGCGCGCAGGAACGCGGCCGCCCCGTCCTGCCGGGAGAGGCCGTCGACATGGCGCAGATAGTCGTCCACCGGGTCGAAGGGGCGTTGTCCGCCGACGGCCGCCAGACATGCGTCGAAGGCGCCCTTCCAGGCCCCGGCATGCATCCGGGCGGAGTCGGTGATGACCCCGTCGGTGTCGAAGACCACGGCCCGCAGTGAGTGCAGGCAAGCGGCCAGGGACGGCGCGCCGCTCATGGTGACGGTTCCGTTCGTCGGTGTGTCCCTTCCATGGCACCACGGCTGTGGGCCATGGGCGCGCCGCACGCCGTCTCCCGCTCGGGTGGGTGCCGCCGGGCCGGACGGGCTCGGCGCGACCTGGCGCCCCCCCGCGTCGCTTCACGCCGCCTGTTGCCCCCACCGGGGGTCTTCCGCCGCCCACTCCCGCTCCCACTGGGCGTAGCGCCGGCGGTCCAGGAGGGCGCGGCCGGTGCGTTCGGCGCCGAGCAGCAGCAGAGCGGTCGAGCTCGCGGCCACGGTGCCGATCGCGATGCTCTCGCCCCTCGCCTGGGTGGGTGTGACGGGATCGCGTATCAGCGCCCCGCGGCCGTCGAGCCGGGCAGAGGTACGGTCACCGGCCCGCAGGCCCGGCGCCACTGCGGTCTCGCCCGTCCGGACCGCGCCATCGGCAGCCGTCCAGCGCACCGTTGCGTGCACCCGTGTCACGGCGCCGCCCGAGACGTCCACGCCGATACGGGTCGGAGGGTCCTCGGTCAGAACGGCCGCGACGGAGTGGCCGCCGGCCTGTGCGGCACCGGCATCCACCGTGCCGGCGGCCGCCAACCCCGCGGCCGGCCCGGCCACCACGATCAGCACGCCGGTGACCAGCACCATCCAGGCCTGGGCCACATCCGACCGTCGCCGGAGCGGATTGCGCCGCCACGGCCAGAGGATCTTGCTGCGAGCCCTTGCGACCTGGCTTCCGTCGTTGCCCACGATGCCTCCGTGGTGTGCCCCGCACCGTGGCGGGCCACACCTCCACGGTAGTCGCGGTGCGAGTCCGGGGCGCTCCCGGCGGAGCGCCCCCAAAGCGCCGAGAGGATCCGGTCGGCCCATCGCCGGTGGCCATCCGTCCCCTGCGCGCACCGGACCGTGGTGCGACGGTGGCAGTACGGCCTCTTCGCCGAGGAGCGAAAGGAAGTGGGGGCGATGGAGCATCCGCTGACTGTCGGAACCGACGGATCGGATGCCGCGTTCCGCTCGCTGGACTGGGCGGTGGACGAGGCGGCACGCCACGGACTCCCGCTGCGGATCGTCCATGCCTCCCGGTGGGAGCGCTACGAGGGGACGTCACAGGCGCAGGGCCCGGATCGTCCCAGCGAGCAGGTGCTGGCGGAGAACATCGTGGAGTCGGCCGCCGCACACGCCCGACGCCGTCACGCGGACGTCAAGGTCTCGGCGGAGGTGCTGGCCGACGACGCGGTCACCGTCCTGCTCAACGAGGCCCTCCATGCCTCGGCGCTGGTCCTGGGGTCGCGGGGACGCGGGGAGA
Source organism: Streptomyces sp. NPDC054786 (assembly GCF_053611685.1). Classification (NCBI taxonomy): domain Bacteria; kingdom Bacillati; phylum Actinomycetota; class Actinomycetes; order Kitasatosporales; family Streptomycetaceae; genus Streptomyces; species Streptomyces sp. NPDC054786. The sequence continues at coordinate 35,590 of NZ_JBSHAW010000036.1, forward strand.
TCACCGGCCTGCTGCTGGGGTCGGTCAGTCTGACGGTTGCCGCCCGCGCCCGGTGCCCGGTGATCGTGGTCCGTGGTGACGCTGCCGGACTCGCGGGCACGCATGCGCGCATCCTCCTCGGCGTCGCCGACCCGGCCGGCGAAATGGCGGCCGTCCGCTTCGCCTTCCGCGAGGCCGAGGTCCGCCGTTGCACGCTGGAGGCGGTCTGCGCCTGGCGCCACCCCGCACACGAGACGCCCGACGCCCCGCCGCCCCCCGCGGAGGCCCACCGCTACCACGAACAGCAGGCATCTGCGCTGCTGGACGACGCTCTGGCACAGGCGGCCGACGCGCATCCGGCGGTGCGGGTGCACCGCGCCATGGTTGAGGGACCGGCCCACAAGGTCCTGGTGCAACGCGCCGCCGCCGCGGATCTGCTGGTGGTCGGAGCGCAGCGCCGACAGGGACACTTCGGTCTGCAGCCCGGCCGGGTGGCGCACACCGCGCTCTGCCACGCCGCCTGCCCCGTGGCGGTCGTGCCGCAGCACGCCTGAGCCGGCGCCGCGGCCCTGCGCCTACTTCTCCAGCCCGGCCGCATGATCGGGAACGTAGGTCTGCAGATCGCGGGGCGGCCGCTGATAGCCGGTGGCCGGAGGCCGCGGCGGCAGGGTGAGCTCCGGCGGGGCGACGGCACGGTAGGGCACCGTCGACAGCAGATGGGCGATCATGTTCAGCCGGGCCCGGCGTTTGTCGTCGCTCTCGACGACGTACCACGGTGCCTCCGCGATGTCGGTATGGACGAACATCTCGTCCTTGGCCCGCGAGTACTCCTCCCAGCGGGTCAGGGATTCCAGATCCATGGGGGAGAGCTTCCAGCGCCGCGTCGGGTCCTCCAGCCGGCGCCGGAACCGCCGCTCCTGCATCTCGTCGCTCACCGAGAACCAGTACTTGCGCAGCAGGATCCCGTCCTCCACGAGCATCCGCTCGAAGACCGGGCACTGCCGAAGAAACCGCTGGTGCTCGGCCGGTGTGCAGAAACCCATGACCCGCTCGACACCGGCCCGGTTGTACCAACTGCGGTCGAACAGCACCATCTCGCCCGCCGCGGGAAGGTGCTCCGTGTAGCGCTGGAAGTACCACTGGGTGCGCTCCCGCTCGGTGGGCCGGGGCAGCGCCACGATCCGCGCCACCCGGGGGTTGAGGTACTGGGTGGCGCGTTTGATCGTGCCTCCCTTGCCGGCCGCGTCACGCCCCTCGAAGACGACGACCAGCCGGGCACCCTCGGTACGCACCCACTCCTGGAGCTTCACCAGCTCCGTCTGCAGCCGGTACAGCTCCCGCTCGTAGCGCGACCGCGACAGCTTCCCGGGGCCCTTGCCGCCCTGCTTGTCCGCCATACGACGACGGTACGGAGAAAAGCCCCCGGCGGCTCAGGCGTGCGAGCCGAACGGGGCCAGGACCTCGCGCTCGACCTGCCGCCGGACATGCTCGGTCAGGGCGGAGAGCCGCCTCGAGACCTTCGCCCGCACGGCCTGCGGCGACCGGGTGTACCGGGCTGTCGCGGGCAGCTCCGCGACATCGGCCGCGACCCGCTCCCGGGCGTCCTCCACACGGCCGCGCGGTGTGCTGCGCTCGCCCCCGCGCATCAGCGTTTCCAGCAGCGGCGTACTGCCCGGGGGAACCGGCTCGTCGGCCAGGCCGATCACATCGTGGCACCCGGGCCGGCGGAAGACCTGCTTGCGGCCCGGTGCGGTCGCCTTCGCCACCGACAGCTTCATCACGGGGCGGCCGTCGTACGCGACGAGCTTGTACGCCGAATCCAGCGAGGGCGCGTCGGCGCTCACCCCGATGCTGGTGCCCACGGCGTATCCGTCGATCGGCGCTCCCGTCCGCGCCAGATCGTGCACGGCGAATTCGTCCAGCCCGCCGCTGGCGACGATGCGGACCTGCGGCAGTCCCGCGTTGTCCAGGATCGTGCGGGCCCGGAAGGCCAGTTCCGCGAGGTCACCGCTGTCCAGCCGGATGGCCGACCCGTCACCGCGCCCCAGCGCATTCAGCACCCGGGCCGCCGCCGCGACGCCGGATTCGGTGGCGTAGGTGTCCACCAGAAAGGTCACCGGTCCGGGATGGCAGAGCGCGAACGCGGTGAACGCCGCCTCCTCGTCCCCGAACGCCTCGATGTACGAGTGCGCCATCGTGCCGACCGTCGCCAGATCCTCGGCGTGGGCCGCCGCCACATTGCTGGTGCCCGCGAAACCGGTCATGGCACCCAGCCGGGCCACCTGGTGGGCGGCAGCGGTTCCATGGGTGCGCCGCAGCGAGAAGTCCACGACGGAGCGTCCCCGTGCGGCGAGCACGCATCGGACGCACTTGGACGCGATGGTCGTCTGATGGGTGAGGTGATTGAGCACATACGACTCCACGAACTGCGCCTGCGGCAGCGGAGCGGTGAGCTCCAGCAACGGTTCATCGGCCAGCACGACCCGCCCCTCCGGTACGGCCCGGACCTCCCCGGTGAAGCGCATCCCCAGCAGCGGAGCCAGATCCCTCGCCGGCCGTTGCAGCGCCTCCGCGAACACCTCGACATCATCGCGTCCGACGGCGAAGTCGGAGAGGAAGTCGAGGACCGTCTCGGCCCCGGCGGCGATCAGGAACCCCCGGTCCGGCGGCAGGGCCCGCACGAAGCAGCTGAATGTCGCCGGTTGCGTCATGCCCTCGTGCAGATAGGAGAGGGCCATGGTCGCTTCGTACAGGTCGGTGAGCGTCGCATCCGACATGGCCGACTCCTTCCACGGAGCGCCGTGCCACCGGTCGGCCGGGACGGCGCCCGCATCGGACTCACGCCATCGCGCTCGCCCAGCCGTAGGAGGCGCGATGCTCATGCCGGGGCGGCCCGGCACCGACGCCTTCGAGATCAAGATCCGCCACCCGCTGCAACTGACCGGCGAGGTCCCTCATCGCACGCCCGGCCGCGATCTCGTCCCCGATCTCCGGTACATCCGGGTCCTCGGGGCTGCAGCGGGCCGTGCCGCGCCCGGTGAGGGTGGTGGTTCCGGTCCGGAGCACCACGCGTGCCTTGGTCGTTCCGTCCTCCTCGAAGAGGTACAGACGGACGGGCCACTCGACTGTCGTTGCCATGGTTACCTCTGCCTTCTACCGGGGTCGTCGCCTCAGGCCGCGAACGGGGCCGTCACGCCCTCGGCAGCCGGTCCCCGCCGGTATGAGCCCTCACCGTCATCATCCGCCTTCTGCCGCGGGGCGTCATGGCGCCGGCCACCGGCCGTCTCAGACCGTGGACGCCCGCCGTCTCGCGGTCATGCGTGCGGCACCACTGCCACCGGACACGGGGCGTGGTGAACGACCGCCTGGACGACATGGCCGATACGAGGCGTCGGCAGCCGGTGCCGGTGCCGTCGGCCGACGATGAGCAGCCCCGCGTCCGCGGCGCTGTGCAACAGGGCCGGCGCCGGACTCTCCATCACCACACGCTCGTCCACGTGCAGGTCCGGATACTTCTCCCGCCACGGGTGCAGGACCGCGGCCAGCTCCTGCCGTGCGTCCTGCGCGGCCTCCTCGGCGGCGATCGGCTCCACGCCACCGCCCCGGTTGTACGCATACGAGGGCAGGTGCCTGCCGTGTACGGCACGCAGGGTGACGGCCCGCCGCGCGGCGGTGTCGAAGGCGAAGGCGAGCAGCGCCTCACACGGTCCGTGCAGGCCCACCCCCACCATCACCTCCCCGTCCTGCTCGACCGCCGCGGCGTCCCGCCGGGCGCGGACCAGAGCCGTGGGGCACTCGGTGTGCGCCACCAGCTTCAGACCGAGCTCGCCGAGGGCGAAGCGGGACACCGGACCCAGGTCCCGTGAGCCCAGGACCAGCAGGTCCGACTGTCCCGCGGCTTCCTGCAGGGCCTCCAGCGGGTCTTTGGACACCAGGACCGGGTCCACCGGGAGGTCGGGGAAGCGGGTGCGCACTGCGGTGACGGCCTCGTCCATCATCCGATGGGGCCAGTAGTTCTGATCCCCTTCCTCAAGGGGGTGGGGCACCGGCTCCGGCGTGAGCAGCACCCAGGCATGCAACAGCCGCAGGCGTGCATGGCGCAGCCGTGCTTCCTGTGCCGCCCACTGGATCGCGGACAGGGACTCGGGCGTACCGTCCACACCGGCGGTGATGACGTCCTTCATGGCCTCGCTCCGTTCCTGGCGCGCTCGGCGCATTCGCGCCCATACCTCCAGGGTGCTCGACCTCGCCCGCTCCGGCATGAGCCACTCGGCCCCTGGGCCGTGTCTTTGGGTTCAGCGTGGTCCCGCGACGCCGGGCACGGCCCGGTCAGTGGGTGCCGTGCCCGGTGCCGCCGGGCACGGTGCGCGTCCCCGGGCTGTCGGGCGGAGTGCCGCCCATCGTGCGGAGCATGGCCCGGCCCCCGGTGCGCAGGAAACGGTGGACCAGCGCGGCGGCGAGGAGGAGGAAGGCGATGTTGAGCCAGGTGGTGTAGTTCCAGGAGACCCCGGACATGGGGATCCGTGCGTCGGCCTGACGGGGGATCAGCCCCAGTCCGCCGAAGACGAATTCGACCGCATAGCCCGCGACGACGACGGCCGCGTAGAACGTGACCAGCAGGAACAGGGCCATCCTGGCTCCGTAGTACTTCCGGTAGATGTTCAGGATCGGCAGGATCAGCAGATCGGCGAAGATGAAGGCGACCACCCCGCCGAAGCTGATCCCGCCCTTCCACAGGACCACCGCCAGCGGCACATTGCCGATGGAGCAGACGAACGAGGCGATCGCCACCAGCGGTCCGATCAGCGGCCCCCACAGCTTCGCCGCCAGCGGGTGCCCGTCGAAGAAGAAGGCGCGCCAGAAGCTGTCGGGGACCCAGGCGGCGATGGCTCCGGCGATCAGCAGGCCGAGCACCAGATCCTTGATGATCGCGGCCCATTCCATGACGAAGACGTGCGAGGCCGCGGTGTAGCCCTCGGTGGAGAACAGCCGCCGCGCGAAGGACCCCTCGCGGCGTACGGACATGTCCATCGCGGCATGCCCCTCCATGGAGCCGGCCAGACCCCGATCGGCCTGCTCACGGGCCTCCCGCAGCAGCTTGTCACGCAGGCAGAGGCGGAACAGTACGGCCAGGACGACGATCATGACCGGTCCGCCGACGAACTCGGCGGCCGTGAACTGCCACCCCATCAACAGGGCCAGAATGACGCCGAGTTCGACCACCAGATTCGTGGAGGCGATCTCGAACGCCATGGCGGCCGTGAAGTCCGCACCCTTGCGGAACAGCGACCGGGCCAGCGCGACCGCGGCGTACGAGCAGGAGGAGGACGCGGCGCCCAGCGCGGCGGCCAGCGACAGGGTGCGGGGACGGTCGTCGCCGAGCAGGCTGACCACGGTGGATTTGCGCACCACGGCCTGGACGACCGCGGACAGCGCAAAGCCCAGGATCAGCGCCCAGGTGATCTCCCAGGTCATGGATCCGGCGATGGACAGTGCGTGCAGGATCGGGTGCATCGGCTGAGGTGTTCCTTGGCGTACCGCGGCCCAAACGCCCGCTTGCCCGGCAGCGCGTTCAGAGCCGCCCGTGCGCCTTCTGCGCCCGTCTCGACAGCGAGTCGATGACCACGGCGATGAGCAGCACACCGCCCGTGATCATGAACTGCACGGCGGTCCGGATGCCCATGAGGGCCACCCCCGACGCGATCGACTGGATGACCAGGACACCGAGCAGGGCCGACCAGGTCCGGCCCCGCCCGCCGAACAGGCTGGTGCCACCGATGACCGCGGCGGCGATGGCATCCATCAGCAGCAGGCCCGCCCCCGACGTCTGACTGGCCGAGGTGACGCGCGAGGCCAGGAACAGACCGCCGATCGCGGCCATCGTCCCGGAGACCATGAAGACCGAGATGCGGACCAGGTCGACATTGAGGCCGGTGCGGCGGGAGGCCTCGACGCTGCCGCCGATCGCGAAGATCATGCGTCCGTAGCGTGTGCGACGCAGCACGTAGTCGAGGCCGACGAGCATGACGAGGAAGATCAACAGGGCCAGCGGGAGTCCCAGGAAGAGGTTGAGCACGGTGGCCGCGGCCATGGCGATCACTGCCAGCACGCCCGTGCGCAGGAGGATCTCGCTCAGCGGCCGGGTGGGCACGCCGGCGGCCCTGCGCCGCCGCGCGTCATGGTACGAGGCGAGGAAGTAGCCGGCGGTGCCGAGCGCCGCCAGGCCGTACGCGGCGGCCACATTGTTGAAGTAGTAGCTGGTCAGCATCGCGAGCAGGCCCTTGTCGTCGATGTTGATGGTGCCGTTGGCGCCCAGGATGTAGAGCATCAGGCCGTTCCAGCCCAGCAGGCCCGCAAGGGTGACCACGAACGCCGGTACCCCGACCTTGGCGAAGAAGAACCCCTGAACGGCTCCGATCACCGTGCCGCCGAGCACCGCGACCAGCAGCGCGAGCCCCTCCGGCACGCCGTGGCTCACGCTCAGCACCGCGAAGGCGGCCGCCGCCAGGCCGCTCACCGAGCCGACCGAGAGGTCGATCTCGCCGAGCAGCAGAACGAAGACGACGCCAATCGCGATCATGCCGGTGCCGACGATGTCCACGGCCAGATTGGACAGGTTGCGCGGCGAGAGGAAGTTCTCGTTGAGGCTCTCGAAGATGACCCACACCACGACCAGGCCGAGGGCGACCGGAACCGAGCCGAGCTCGCCGCTGTGGAACCTCCGCCGGAGCATGTCGAGGGGGTTCTGCGCCCCGAAATCGGGCGCGAGACGGCGCCGGTCGGCAGCGGTCACCGCCCCACCGGCGCCGCCCTCCCCACCGGACGGTTTGTGCTTCCTGAGCGCCCAGGCCCGGCTCACGACTGCGCCTCCCATCCCGGCGCCTTACGGCGTGTCACGGCGTTGTCCGTGGCCCCGGTGATCGAGGAGATGATCTGTTCGTGAGACGTGGTCGTCACATCGAAGAACCCGTTGTTCCGGCCGAGCCGCAGTACGGCGACCCAGTCCGCGACAGCCTTGATGTCGCCCATGTTGTGGCTGATGAGGAGGACGCCGAGCCCGCGTTCGCGGAGCTGGTCGACGAGGTCGAGGACCTGGGCGGTCTGTTCGATGCCCAGGGCGGCGGTGGGCTCGTCGAGGAGCACGAGCCGGGGTTCGCCCAGGAGCGAGCGGGAGATCGCGACGGTCTGGCGCTGACCGCCGGAGAGCGAGGCGACCGGGAGCCGTACGTCGGGCATCCGGATGGCGAGCATGTCGAGCAGGTCCAGGGTGAGGCGCTCCATCTCCACCTCGTCCAGGACGCCGGTCCGGTGGATCTCGCGGCCGAGGAAGAGATTGCCGACCACGTCGAGGTTGTCGCACAGCGCGAGGTCCTGGTAGACGGTGGCGATTCCCAGGTCCTGGGCTTCGTGGGGCCGGGTGATCTGGACGGGCCGACCCTCCCACTCGACCACGCCTTCATCGGCGGAGTCGACCCCGGCGACCACCTTGATCAGCGTGGACTTGCCGGCGCCGTTGTCGCCCACGAGAGCGACGACCTGACCGGCGTGTACCTCCAGTTCGACATCCGCCAGGGCCTGGACGGCGCCGTACCGCTTGGAGATTCCGCGCAGCGCCAGCAGGGGCGGCGCCGGCACCGGTCGCCGGAGAGCTGGGCTGGAATCCATGGATACCTGCCTTACCTGGTGAGCCCCGCCTTCTGGCAGGCGGACGCGAACTTGGGGGTGCAGACCTGATCGATCGTGTACATACCGTCCTTGATCACGGTGCCCTTGATGCGGTGCACGGTCACGGAGATCGGGGTGAGCAGCACGGCCGGGATGCCACGGTTGGTGGGGCTGTTGACCGTGTGCGTCGTGATGCCGTCGAGCTTCTTGCCGCGTCCCAGCGCGACGGCCATGGCGGCGGCGGTGCCGGCCTCGGGCGCGAAGGGCTTGTAGACGGTCATGTACTGATCGCCCGTGACGATGCGTTGAATGGCGGCGAGTTCGGCGTCCTGGCCGGTGATGGGTGGCAGCGGAGAGACCTTCGCGGCCCGCAGGGCGGAGATGACGCCGGCCGCCAGCCCGTCATTGGCGGAGTAGACGCCGTCGATGTGCCCGGCGCCGAGGGCCGAGATGGCGGCGGACATGTTGGAGTTGGCGTTCTCCGGTCGCCACCCGCCGGTCTCGTAGGCCTTCCCGATCTTCACCTTGCCCTGGAGCACCTCGAGCGCGCCCTGCCGGAACCAGGCGGAGTTGGGGTCCGTTGAATCGCCGTTCATCATCACGATCTGGGCGCCGCGCGTCTTGTCGCCGAGCGCCTCGAGAAGCGCCTCGCCCTGCAGCTCGCCGACTCTCCTGCCGTTGAAGGAGACATACGCCGAGACGGGTCCCTCCACGAGGCGGTCGTAGGCGACGACCGGGATTCCTGCCGTCCGCGCGCTCTCGACCCCCGAGCGGAGCGATTTGGAATCGACGGCATCCAGGATCAGCACCCGGACCCGTTTGGTGATCATCGCGTCCATCTGCTGCTGCTGGGTGGCCACATCGTGCTCCGCACTGACGACCTCCACCGTGCATTCGGCGCACAGCTGATGGATCTTCTTCTCGATCAGCGGCTTGTCGAAGTGGTAGAGGCGCGAGGTGTTGTCCGGGAGCAGCACACCGATCTTCAGGGCACCGCCGGAGGCAGGCCCGCTCGGCTCGTGCACCCCGCCGGCCTTCCCGCAGGCGGCCGGCCCGGCCACCATGCACAGCCCGGCCAGGATCACGGCGGCTCCACGCAGACGAGTGTTCACCTCACGGGACCTCCTCACCGTTCCGTCGGCCGTCCGCGGCGGCCGCTGCCTCCGCGATGCCGAGCTGTTCGCCCGGATCCAGCGCGATCTCGCTCCACACCTGTTTGCCGCCGCTGAGCGGCACCGAGCCCCAGGACGTCGACATCGCTTCGACGAGCAGCAGCCCACGGCCGCCGGTCGACTCCCAGTCCACGCTCGTCGGCTTGACGGGTGCGCGGGGCGAAGCATCGTTCACCGCGATCCGCAGCCGGTCCGCGGCCAGGGTCAGATCCAGCCGCACCTCGCCCTGCGTATGCGCAATGGCGTTGGTGACCAGCTCGGACACCACCAGCAGTGCCACGTCCAGCTCCTCGGTCACGTTCCAGGAACGCAGCGTGCGCGCGGTGAAGCGGCGGGCGTGCATCACGGCGTCGGGGAGCCGCCACACCGCCCAGCGCACCCGGGTCGGGCGGACGCGCATCCCGTCGTAGCGCAGTACCAGCACCGCCACATCGTCGTCGCGCCGCTTCGACTCCCCGAGCAGTTCGTCGGCCAGCTGCCCGGCATCGGCCGGGTCGGCCGCGGCCAGCAGCTCGCGCACCCGGCGGATGCCGTCGTCCAGGTGGAGCGTGGCCGATTCGGCCAGGCCGTCCGTGAGCAGCACGAGCACGGTGCCGGGGGTCAGGCCCACCTCGGTCAGCGGGAACTCACCTTCCACGGCCACCCCCAGCGGAGGCCCGCCCTCGACCGACAGTTCCTCTGTCGTGCCGTCGGGGAACCGCAGCAACGGCGGCAGATGTCCGGCCCGGACGAACCAGGCGATGCCCTCCTCCATGTCCAGGTCCACATAGCAGCAGGTCGCGAACAGATCGGTCTCCATGCCGAGGAGCAGCCGGTTGGCATGGGAGAACACCACGTCGGGCGGGTGGCCCTCGATCGCGTAGGCCCGGATGGCGGTGCGCATCTGGCCCATGATCGTGGCGGCGCCGGCGCTGTGGCCCTCCACATCGCCGATGACGAGCGCGATATGGCCGTCGGACAGCGGGATGACGTCGTACCAGTCGCCGCCCACTTCGAGGCCCATCGTGGCGGGCAGATAGCGGGCGACGGCCACTCCGCCGGGCAGCGACGGCAGCTTGCGGGGCAGCAGGCTGCGCTGGAGCATCGTGGCGAGCTCATGCCCGGCGTCCAGTGCATGGGCGCGGACGAGGGCCTGGCCCACCAGACCCGCGGTCGCGGTCAGCAGGGACCGCTCCTCCGGCCCGAACGCGTGCTCCTCCTCCCATCCGACCAGGCACACCCCGACGATCCGGCCGTCGGCCGGCAGCGGCAGGACGGCGAGACCGCCGGGCCCGATGCCCGCCAGGTCGGATTCGAGAGCGGATCCCGGCGGCCACAGGGCCACATGGCCGCCCCGCAGCACGCTCTCCAGCGTGGGCATCGAATGACATGACGCATCGGGCCACTCGGTCCGCCACTCGGACCGCCAGGCGGCGGGCCAGGCATCGGGTTCCGGCGGGTCGAGGACGGACACCACGAACCGGTCGGCCTCCAGCTCGGCCACCGCCACCCGACCGGCCCCCAGCGGCATCCGCAGGGCGCCGACCACCACCTGGCTGACTTCGCGGATGGTCGTGGCGCCGGCCAGCGCGGCGGACAGCTGTTGCACGATGGAGACCTCGTCCGCGCTCGGGCGCAGATAGGAGGCGTCGGCGACCACGCCCAGCATGCGCTCCGGTGCGCCGTCGGTGTCGACCAGCACCCGGCAGCGCAGGCTCAGCCAGCGAAGCTCGCCGTTGGGCCGGCGGATACGGATCGACAGCTGCTGGCCGGGGGAGGGCAGCCGGCTCGGCTCCACGATCGACATCAGCGCGGGAACGTCGTCCGGCGCCGTGCGCGCCAGCAGCGTCTCCACCCGCCGGTCGAATTCCTCCGGAGCGATCCCGAACAGCTCCAGTACCTGGGCGTCCGCGTCGATCCGTCCGGTGCTGAGCATCAGGGTGAACGCGCCGCCCCGGAGAGTGTCCAGCCCCGGTCCCAGCAGCGAACGCCGCTCCGTCCTGGCCATGACCCGGGCCGCGACGGCTTCCAGTCCCGCGGATACCTGGTCGGCGTGCAGCTCCAGCAGATGGCGGCGGTCGGCGTCGAAGGCGTCCGGGGCCTTGTCCATGACCACCAGGCACCCCAGCCGCTTGGCCTCCCCGCCCAGCGGCAGCACGCCCAGCGAGACATCGGACGGCAGCGTCCCGGCGCCTTCCCACGGCTCCGCAGCAGGACTGCCCGGGGGACCGCTGACGCCGTACTGCGCCAGCTCCGCCGGGCTCAGCCACAGGGCGAGACCGGTGCGGAAGCACGCGGCGACCGGAGAGTTGCCGGACAGCCGGAACCTCGTCGGCAGCCCGTAGGGAGTACCGGAGCCACCGACCATCTCGGCCAGCTGAAGATCGCCGCCCCCCTCGGCGGGCACATAGACGGCGGTCAGCTCAGCCCCGGTAGACCCAAGGACCCGTGCGGTCACTGCCTGCACCGCCTCCGTACGCCGGAAGCCGTCGTCGTTGTAAGCCACGGTCGCCGCATCCGCCCTCCGGGGCCGGAGCGTCCACCCCGCCACCGCCTCACCGGATATGTCGTCATTCACGGCCTCCTCTCCATGGTGCGGCACGGGGGGAGGGAGCAGCGAGTCGGCGAGGGGGTAACGGAGTGTGTCCGGGGCGCTCCTTCACGGCAGCGGCACGGACCGGTCTCCCCGAGGGTCGCCGCGGGGCGGATCAGCTCGTGTACGGCTGGATGGACTGGGCGTGCCGGAACACGTTGCGCGGGTCCCAGTGGCTCTTGACCGCCTGCAGACGTGCGTAATTGTCGCCGTAGTACAGGCGGTGCGACGGCTGACCGGAGTGGTTCCAGTCGGGGTCGTCGAGGTCGGTGTCGGGGTAGTTGATGTAGCACCCGTCGGTCACCGGCGCCGACTGCTCGCCGGCCGGGGTGCCGGTCGGCGAGAGCACCGGCACCCCGCCGGTGTCCTGGTAGACATCGCGGTAGAACTCGCGGATCCAGCGCAGGTGCGGTGCCGCGATCGAGGGGTCGGCCTCGTCGTCGAGAGGGTCGGTGACCCCGTCGTCGTTGGAGTCCTTCTTCCAGGCCCAGTACGTCTGATATTGCAGCTTCAACACGGAACTGCGTTGGTAGACCGCGGTGTCGCCGCTTTCGGGGAGGTTCATCGCGCCGCCGTAGGAGTCGACCTGGAGCAGCGCCTGGGGGTTGTCGTAGCCCTTGCGTGACAGATGGGTGAAGATGGCCTGGAGCTGCGGTTCGGTGAAACCACGCGTCATATACGCCGACTTGTACTTGCCGCACTGGTTGTCGCCGGAGCCGTTGAGCGTCTGGGTGGCGGTGAGCCACGGCAGCCGGGTCGGCACCTCCAGGTCACCCATGGGCGCATGCTCGCCCATGCGCCGGTCCAGCGGGGTGGATTCGATGCCCAGATCCTGGGTGAGCCACCCGAGGAAGGCCTCCAGGCGTTCCACGCTGTCCGGCCTGGTGGCGTCGAGCTGAGTGATCAGGCCGATCTTGCCGTTGGCGCGGTGGTTCAGCTTCAGCAGGGTGAACATGTCGCTGTAGTCGCGGCGGAGTTCCACCGGGAGCTCCGGGGTGTTCTCGTACTCGAAGAACAGCCCGTAGTTCCGCACCAGCGACTTGAAGCGGTCGGGTTGGTCCACGAGGTCCTTCCACGGCCAGGCCACGGCATGCAGCAGGACCTGGGACGGAGGCTGCGGCAGTCCCTTGAACCAGTACCGGGTGACCACCCCGAAGTTCCCGCCGCCTCCGCCGGTATGGGCCCACCACAGATCCCGCAGTTCCTGCTCGGGCGCATCACGCCGCGCGACCACGACCTCCGCGTGCTGTCCGTCGCGGACGACCACGACCTCCACCGCGTAGAGATAGTCCACGGTCAGCCCGTGCTGACGGGACAACAGCCCGTACCCGCCGCCGGACACATGGCCGCCGGCGGCGACCGAGTAGCAGGAGCCGCCGGGCAGCGCCACACCGAAGGGCGCGTAGAGGTGGGTGGCGACATGCCAGTTGTTCGCCCCGGACTCGACGCAGTACGCGCCCATCTCCTGGTCCAGGTAGGCCCGGTCCATTTGCGCGAGGTCGAGGATCACCCCCACGTCGTTGCCGCAGACGAAGTTCTCGTAGCAGTGTCCGCCCGACCGGACCGTGATCCGCCGGTGGAGATCCTCGTCGGAACGGTGGCTCGCCAGATACTTGTTGAGCGCCGCGACGACCTCGCCCGTCGAGCTGACCACCGACACGTAGTCGGGTGCCGCGATGAAGCGCTGGTTGAACCCTCTCCGAAGGGCCTCGTAGCGGGCGTCCCCTTGGCCCACTTCGGTCCCGTAGGCGGCTCCGGTCGTCACCTGCTGGACGGCCATCTGGTCTCCCCTTGTCGAAACGGTGGCGCGGTGTAGTCAATTGACTACTATCCGTGACGACGGCAAGGGGTGCGAGTACCTGAAAGGAGTCATCCGGTGCATCGGAGTTGACGTTCCGCACTCCCTGTTCACGGTGTGACGGGTTTCGCGGCAGCCGTGGCGCCGGTCAGTCAGGTGTCAGCACGGCGGCCCCCTGAACCCGGTCGGCGGCCAGGTCGGCGAGGGCCTGCGGGGCACGGCTCAACGGGTAGGGGCTGACGGTGACCCGTATGCCGATCCTCGCCGCGGTCGCCAGGAACTCGCGGCCGTCCTGCCGGGTGTTGGCGGTGACGCTGCGCAGATTCCGCTCGTGGAAGAGGTGACGCTGATAGGTGAGCGGCGGGATGTCGGTGAGATGGATACCGGCCACGGCGAGCGTGCCCGAACGGTCGAGTGCCTCCAGCGCCACCGGCACCAGTTCGCCCACCGGCGCGAAGAGGATCGCCGAGTCCAGGGGTTCGGGAGGGCGGTCGTAGGCGTCGCCGGCTGAGGAGGCGCCCAGATCGAGGGCGAGTTCACGGGCCCGCGGCGAACGGGTCAGCACATGGACCGTCGCGCCTTCGGCCAGGGCGACCTGCGCGGCCAGATGTGCCGAGGCGCCGAAACCGTAGATCCCGAGCCTGCCGCCGGCGGGCAGGGCACTGCGGCGCAATGCGCGGTACCCGATGATCCCGGCGCAGAGCAGCGGCGCCAGCCGTGTGGCGTCCTCGTCGTCCGGGAGCGGGTAGGCGTAGTCCGCGGGGACGAGCGCGGCATCGGCGAAGCCGCCGTCGGCGTCCCAGCCGGTGTATTGGGATCCCGGACAGAGGTTCTCGTGGCCCGCACGGCAGTACCGGCAGACACCACAGGTATGGCGCAGCCAGGCCCCGCCGGCCCGGTCGCCGGTACGGAACGCCGTCACCGCCTCGCCGGTGGCGACCACCCGGCCGACGATCTCATGACCCGGGACGGTCGACGGGCGGTGCGGGGGCAGGTCGCCCTCCGCCAGATGCAGATCCGTACGGCACACACCGCAGGCCTCCACCCTGAGCGACAGGTCCTGGGGGCCCGGCTCGGGAGCCGGCCGGTGGACGAAGGCCAGCGGCCCTGAGGCAATCGGGCCAGGGCGCCGGACGACCCAGCCGGACACCGTGTCCGGGCCTGCAACGGGGGCCATGTCCCCAGGATGGCGCCCACCGGGGAGACGGACAAACGGTGCGCGGCCCGGGGCCCGTCGACGCTCCGAGCGCTCGCCGTGCGCGTCACTCCGGCGGGCGCTGACCGCCCGCACCCGGGCCGTGCGCCGGAGTGCGTCCGCCCTGGCCGAAGAGCGTCGTCAGCCTGTGAACCATCCTGGCGAGCAGGCCCCTCCGGGCGGGCGACGGGGATGGGGACGAGGGCGGGGACGGCGACGGGGACGAGGGCGGCGTCGCGGTGACGGCGGTCGGCTGCTCGGCCGGCGTTGGCGCCGGCCTGCCTGGCTGCTGCGTCGCGGACTGGTCGGCGGGGGTGGGTGCGGGTACCCGCTTGGTGCGTACGGCCTCGGCGCGCACGAGCGCGCCCAGAGCGGCAAAGACATCGAGGGGCATGCCAAATCTCCTGCGGTGGAAGTCCCGAGAGCTGATGACGGCAGACCGCGATCGCCCCATGGCCCCGTTGCGGGCTGGGGTGAGTGCAATGCGGCCGGGTCGGCTCAGCAGCGCAGGACGGTCACGCGGGGTGGTGATGCGGGGGCGGCGGCCGTGATGGCGGCCCCGGAAGCGGCGTTCTTCGACGCGGTGAGGGTCTGTTCGTCGGGGGAGTCCCCGAGGGCCTTGCCGCCGGACCCGGTGGGGCCCTGATGGCGCAGATGACAGGCCGACGCGTCACCCAGGCGACGGACGCCGCTGCCCGGGTGCTTGCCGCCGCCGGTGAACGCCGGCACCGGCCCCGCCAGGACGCAGGGGCGGGCCGCCGGGCCCGACACGGCGGGAGCATGGGCGGGGGGAGGGCAGCCGCGGGCATCGGGGGCCGGCCCGTGGGAGCAGCCGGTGGTGAGTGCGGCGTGCAGTAAGGCCAGCAGCGCGACGAACATCAGCACGCGCCGGCCGCCAGTCGCCGCGGAGCGGCCTGTGCCGACGCTGTCGCGCATGCGAATCTCCCAACCTTCTTCGGGGAGGGAATCCCCGGGAAGCGGGTGGGACACTCGCGATACGCCGCAAGAGGCTACAAAACCACTCGATCCGGCTATGTCATCGCACGCTCGGGCCTCGCACACACGCCCTTCAGCGGCGCGGCCGCTCCCGGTCGGTGCGGCCCCGGCTCAACGCCGCCAGGACGTGGCACGCCCCGCGGAACCGCTGTCGGGGTCACCGCTCGCATAGCGGCCGTGGAAGTGCGAGAAGCGCTCCAACGGGTCGCCGTCCAAGTTCCACGGCCAGACCGTGGCGACCCCGCCGGTGGCGCGCAGTGCGGTCCCGGCCTCGGCCGTCCGGCCGGCTTTGACCAGTGCGTAGGCGAGCAGATTGAGATCGGCCAGGGCCGTCGCGTGCCGGAGGAACCCCGGGCTCGGCCAGTAGTGCGCGGCATGGTCCAGTGCGCGGGCGGCATCGGGGCGCCGCCAGATCTCTCCGGCGCCGAGGGCCGTCATCCCGCCGCCGGCGACCGCTCGCTGGTGGCTGATGATGAGCGCGGTGAGCTCCAGACCGGCGGCGGGGGCGTCGGGCGGCATCAGGGAGCGGACCCCGTCGAGCAGATCCAGCACGAGGGCGCTGGAGCCGCACTCGTCCGGCGAGAGATAGCCCAGAGCTTGCAGATGCGCCTCGCGGTTCCAGGGGTCGCGGGCCTTGATCTCGCGCCAGATCGCTGCCAACTCCGTGGAAGGGCGACGCTCGACGCGGAGAGTGGCCAGGTGCAGGGCCCACGGCGTGGGGTCGGCGGGCAGCAGCTCGGCGGCGAGCCGGCAGGTCTCGCGGGTGGCGTGCAGGTCGACGGCGTCCTGCTGCCGGGCCTGGACCAGGTCCGACCAGGCGTGGAGCAGCAGTGCGCCGTGGTTGTTCGGGCTGTGCTGCCGCCAGATGCCGGGCAGTGACCGGCCCGCGGCCACGGCGAGCACCCCCAGGCGGTGGGCCTTGCGGTCCCAGTCCTGCCCGGCGTCGTCGATCACATCCGCCATGACGGCCATGACGGCGGTGTCCAGAGAACCGCGGGACCAGCACGTCTCGACGCGCCGCCGGACCCGCCCCAGGGTGACGTCATCGAGCTCGGGGACGAGACGGGGGAGGCTGCCTTTGCGGCGTCTGAACGCGGGCATGTGTTTCGGCGGCCTTCCGGTGGTGGGCTCGTAGGCGGAGGTGAAGCAGGGGTCGAGTAGCAGGCTAGTGGCGCCGGTATGCCGTACGGCCAGCGGGTGCCCGGGCACACCGCTGACCGTACGGCACAGCGTTCGGTGGCCGTCCGGCCACCCTTCGGCTAGCGGGAGGTGACGGCCGCCTTCTCGGCGGTACCGAGGCCGAGCCGGTCGCGGACCAGGGAAACCCCGACCACCAGCACGGCGAGGAGCACCGACAGCAGCACCTGGATCCGGCCGCCGCCGTCACTGTCGTCGGTGAGCATGTAGACCAGCACGAACGAGATCATCGCGATCGTCGCCCAGGTCAGGTACGGGAACAGCCACATCCGGACGACCAGCTTGTCCGGGTTCTCGCGCAGGATGATCCCGCGCATCCGCAGCTGCGAGAAGCAGATGACCAGCCAGACGAAGAGCGCGACCGCGCCCGAGGAGTTCAGCAGGAACTGGAAGACCGTGTCCGGCCACAGGTAGTTGAAGCCGACCGCGATGAAGCCGAAGAGGACGGAGGCCAGGATCGCGGCCTGCGGGACGCCCCGCGAGTTCGTCCGGGCGAAGGCCTTCGGTGCGTCGCCGCGCTGGCCGAGCGAGAAGGCCATCCGGGAGGCGGTGTAGAGGCCGGAGTTGAGACAGGAGAGCACGGCGGTCAGCACGATGACGTTCATGATCTGGCCGGCGTGCGGGATGCCGATCGAGCCGAGGGCCGCGACGTAGGAGCCCTTCTTGGCGATCGAGGGGTCGTTCCACGGCAGGAGGGAGACGACGACCAGGATCGAGCCGAGGTAGAAGATGCCGACTCGCCAGATGACGCTCTTGGTGGCCTTGGTGACCGCGCGCTGCGGGTCCTCGGACTCACCGGCGGCCAGGGTGACGATCTCGCTGCCCATGAAGGAGAAGACGACCATCAGGACGCCGGTGAGGATCGCGCTGGGCCCGTGCGGAAGGAAGCCGCCGTGGGAGGTGAGGTTGCTGAAGCCGGTGGCCGCGTTGTGGGAGCCGGGCAGCACGCCGAAGATCGCCAGGCCGCCGAGGACGATGAAGGCCGCGATGGCGACGACCTTGATGCCCGCGAACCAGAACTCGAACTCACCGAACGAGGCGACCGAGGCGAGGTTGGTGGCGGTGAGGACGACCATCACGATCAGCGCCCAGGCCCACTGCGGGACGGCCGGGACCCAGCTGGTGAGGATCGCCGCGCCGGCGGTCGCCTCCACGGCGAGCACCACGACCCAGAAGAACCAGTACAGCCAGCCGATCGAGAAACCGGCCCAGCGGCCGAGCGCCCGGTCCGCGTAGGCGGAGAACGAGCCGGAGGTCGGGTTGGCGGCCGCCATCTCACCGAGCATCCGCATCACGAAGACGACCAGCGCGCCCACCAGGGCGTACGACAGCAGGATGCCGGGGCCGGCCGCGGCGATGCCGGAGGCGGAGCCGACGAAGAGCCCGGCGCCGATGACCCCACCCACGGCGATCATGGACAGATGGCGGTTCTTGAGGCCCGACTGCAGCCCTGACTGCGCCGGAGACTGACCGTTCCCGGGCGGGGCGGGCGGAGCGGCCACGGGGCTGGGGGGAGTTGAAGTCATCTCGACATCCATTGAGGGTTGGAGGGGTCATGCACGTGGTGACTGCTGGGATCGCCTCGGTGGCTGGACGCACGGAAGGGCCGGGTGCTGGCAGGCGGCGATCATGGCCCTGACGAAGTGCGAAGGCACGACGAGCGGGTCGTGGCCTTCGGATGCCCTGCGCGGGTGGGGGAGCGCTGATCGCACCTCCGCGCTGTAGGCCCGCTCTCCTTGTGGGAGGTGAGCCGCATCACGTCCGGATTGGGATTTGCGTAAGCGTATGTGGCGGTGCGCGGCGGCGTATTTGTGAGAGAGGACAAAGTCCCCCCTGAGAGCTGTACGTCAGGCCAATGCAGATTGGCGGAAAACGGGCTCGCGCTCCGGGGACGTGACGTGACCGGAGGGCGTCGGTCGCGCTCCCCACCTGCTGCGGCAGGCATCGGGACGGCCGCTGGTGCGGGCGGACAACGTCATCGGCGAACCCTTGGTGAGCGGGACAGATGCCTCGGGCCGTGTGCGCCCTAGCGTGAGTTCGGCCCTTCCTACGGCCGACGAGCAAGGGGACTCCATGGCCACCCTTCCCTCCGCCCGACAGACCCGTACCGCCTCGACCCACGCCCCGCCCGCCACACCATCAGTGGTGGGCGACGGCAGCCGGTCGCGGAACGTAACGCCAGGTGAATCACGTGACCACGCTCCGGCGGGGGACCCACTGGAGCGTGGGGCGGGACCGGAGCGCCCGGTGGACGGGGCCGCAGAGCCCGGTAAGGATCCGGCCACGGGGCCGGTGAGCCAGGACGCCGGGATCGTGGTGATCGGGGCGACCACGCTGGCGCGCCGGGTCTGTGCCTCCCTCGGGGAGAGCGGACACCCGGTCGACCATCTTGCCGCACCGGACGACCAGGACCTCCGCCAGGCGCTCGCCGCACGGCCGGCCGGTGTGGCCGTTCTCGTGGGCGACGATCTGTCCGCACTGCGCTATGCGCTCGCGGTACGCCACGTCTGCGACACCGTCCGGATCGTCGTCACCGTATTCGACCGCACCGTGGCGCAGCAGCTCCGCCTGCTGCTGCGCCACTGTGTGCCGGTCTCGCCCGCCGACCTCCTGGCGCCGACGCTGGCCGGCCTGTGTGTGGACCCCGACGCCCTGGCCGTATGGGACGACGGGAACGGTGCGGTGGCGGTCCGGCGGCCCGAGGAGCGGCTGGTGGAGGCCCCCTGGCGGCCGAGTACGGGGGCCCGGCGGCGCGCGCTGCTCGGGCGGCTGCGGGGGCAGTTGCAGCCCCATGACGCGGACGCCCGCCTGCTGCTCATCGGGCTGCTGGGCATCGTCGCCGTACTGGCCCTGGACTGGATGTGGCTGGTCGCCGTGTTCCACCAGCCGGTCAGCACCGCCTTCCTGGAAGCCGCCCGGGTCGTCGCCGGGGTGGGGCCTGCCGCGCCGCACCCCGGCCATCCCGTGTACGAGGTGGTCTCCGCGGTGGCGATGCTGGTGACGGTGGGGTTCACCGCGCTGCTGACCGCGGGCATCGTCGACCGGCTGTTCGGCCCCCGGCTGGTCGGGGTCCTGGGGCCGCGGGTACTGCCCCGTGCCGGTCACGTCATCGTGGTGGGGCTGGGGCAGGTGGGGCTGCGGCTGTGCCAGACCCTGCGTCAGCTGGGGGTGCCCGTCATCGGTGTCGAGCGCGAGCCCACCGCCCCGAATCTGCGCCTGGCACGGTCGATGGGGATACCCGTGGTGCTGGCGCACGGCGAGGACCGTGCGGTGCTCGCGCGGCTCGGGCTGGGGCGGGCACGGGCGCTCGCCGCCGTCGGCTCCCATGAACTGGACAACATCGCTGTCGCGGTCGCCGCCCACGGTGTGGCACCGGACATCCGGGTGGTGCTGCGGGCCGGTGAGGACGAGGCGATCGCCGAGACCCGCTCGCTGCTTCCCCTCGGGCTGACCCGCGACATCATCAGGACCAGCGCGGCCTATGTGACCGCCCATCTCACGGCCTGCCCGTCCGGCGCCTCGCCTCGACGCGTCGTGGCCGATGCCGACTGCGACTATGTCGACCTGCCGGGACGCGGTCTCGTCGGCCGCCCCGTCGCGGCCGGGGACGACTGTGGCCATGTGCCCGGCGGGGGCGAACCGGACCCCGCCCGCAGCGTGCTCGGGGTGGGGTGAGGCGCGGCGTCCCGACGGCGCCCCGCCCGGCCCTCCGGCGATCCGGGGTCAGTCCGCCTCGACGGGGGATCCGGTCTCGGACGGCATGCTCTGCTCGGCCCAGATGATCTTGCCGGTCGGTGTGTAGCGGGTGCCCCATCGCCGGGTGAGCTGCGCGACGATGAACAGCCCGCGCCCGCCCTCGTCGGTGGTCCGGGCGTGGCGCAGCCGCGGCGAGGTGCTACTGGTGTCGGAGACCTCGCAGATCAGGGCGTCCTGCCGGATCAGGCGCAGAGTGATCGGTCCGGTGCCGTGGCGGATGGCGTTGGTGACCAGCTCGCTGACGATCAGCTCCGTGGTGAACAGCAGGTCGTCCATGTCCCACTCGGCCAGCTGCCGGCCGACGAGGGCACGGGCGCTGCCGACCACGGCCGGGTCCGTGGGCAGGTCCCAGGAGGCGACCTGGTGCGCGTCCAGGGCGTGGGTCCGGGCGAGGAGCAGCGCGGCGTCGTCGGACGGCGGCCCCTTCAGCAGCGCCTTGACCACATTCCCGCCGATGTCCTTCAGCGTCTGCCCGGGGACCGCGAGGGTGTTGCTCAGCCGGGACAGCCCGACGCCGATGTCCCGGTCGCGGGTCTCGATCAGGCCGTTGGTGTAGAGCGCGATCAGACTACCCTCGGCCAGTTCCAGTTCGACGGACTCGAAGGGCAGCGTCCCGAGGCCGAGCGGCGGTCCGGCAGGCAGGTCCGGGCAGTCCACGGCGCCGTCGGGGCCGACGATCAGCGGCGGCAGATGACTGGCGCGCGCCATGCTGCACCGCCTGCTGACCGGGTCGTACACGGCGTACAGACAGGTGGCCCCCATGAACGTCGAGGCCACGCTCGGGTTGCCGGCGTCCGCGGCCGGGTCGGTGCTGTGCGTCTTCACCAGGCCGATGACCAGGTCGTCCAGCCGGGCCAGCAGTTCATCGGGCGGCAGATCCAGGTTGGCGAGCGTGCGGACGGCGGTACGCAGCCGCCCCATCGTGGCCGCGGCGTTGATGCCGTGCCCGACCACGTCCCCCACGACCAGGGCGACCCGCGCCCCGGACAGCGGAATCACATCGAACCAGTCGCCGCCCACCCCGCTCGGTGCGTCCGCGGGGAAGTACCACGACGCCACCTCCAGGGCGGATCCGCCGGTCAGCTCGTGCGGCAGCAGGTTCTGCTGCATCACCCGGGCCGCGGTGCGCTCGCGGGTGAAACGGCGCGCATTGTCGACGCACACCGCGGCCCGGGCCACCAGCTCCTCGGCGAGCTGGACGTCGTCCGCCACGAAGGGCCCCAGACGGCGGGAGCGGAAGAACGTCGCCGCGCCCAGGGTGATGCCCCGGGCCTGTACCGGTGCCACCATCACCGAGCGGAAGCCGAAGGCGCGGATCACGGCCGACCGGACCGGGTCCTCGGTCACCCAGGAGCTGGTGGCGAAGTCCAGGACCGGCTCCACGAGGGACTCGCCCTTGAGCAGACAGCGGGCGATGGGCGACGACGGGGACCGCTGGACGGCTTCCCCCACGGCCAGACCGGCTTCCGGGCAGCCCTCGTGGACCGACTGCTGACCGGAGCGGCGCAGGGTGGGGGTGCCGTCGACCGGCCCGGGAACCGGCTCGGCGCCCCGCAGGACCGAATCCAGCAGGTCGACGGCGACGAAGTCGGCGAGGGCCGGCACGGCGACATCGGCCAGCTCCTGTGCGGTCCGGGTGACATCCAGCGTGCTGCCGATCCGCACGCTGGCGTCGTTCAGCAGGGCCAGGCGTTCCTGGGCCCGCCAGCGTTCGGTGACGTCGATGACCATGTACCAGAGGCCGATGCGCCGGCCCTGGGGGTCCTCCAGTCCGAAGAAGGACGCCGAGTAGGCACGCTCCTGGTTGGGGTCCGCGTAGGTGGGGCTGCGGAACTCATAGTCCATCACCGGTGCCCCGGTCTCCAGGACCCGCCGCATCCGCTCCTCGAACGCCTCGGCCTCCAGCTTCGGCAGCACCTCCGCCACCCGTTTCCCCAGCCGCCGGTCTAGGGGGATCAGGCGCTCCAGCACCTCGTTCACCCAGACGTACCGCAGACCGGTGTCCAGCACCGCCATGCCGACCGGTGCGTGCGCCAGGAACGGTTCGAGCATCAGCTGGTTCACGCCGCCGCCCGGCACCCGCCACTCCTCCAGGGCGAGGACGGACCACCGCTCGTGGCCTGCGCTGTCGAGAAGGGGTGTGACCTGCACCGCCAGCTGCAGATCCCGGCCGTCCCGGTGGCGCGCCGCCACCGATCCGCCCCAGCCGTCCCCCGATCGGCACCACTGGGCCACGGCGGTCACCCGCGCCTCGTCGCCGGGTATCGCCAGCAGCTCCGCGGCGGGACGGCGCAGGATCTCCTCGGCCGGATAGCCGAGCAGCCGCTCCGCCGCCCGGGTCCACGCGACGACCTGCCCCTGTCCGTCCAGTTCGGCCGTGGCTGCCTTCGCCATGTCCCATGCGCGGTCCGACCCGCCCGGCACGGCATTCTCCGATGTCATCATCGCCAGCCCGTCAGCTCAATGGAGCAATATCGCCCAGTTTAGGAGAATCACGGACCAATCGGCGGTTTGTGCGGTCCGGGCGACAGGGCGCCGGTTTTGCGGGGAGACGGCGAGGACGCAGCGGGCCCCCGGCCGACCAGGACGGCCGGCCGCGGCGCCGGGAGCCGTGCTCCGGTTCATGGTGCGGACGGCAGCCGCAGCTGGAGCATCGCCAGCAGCCGCTGATCCGGACGGCCGAGGTCGAGACCGGTCAACTCCTCGGCCCGGCGGATCCGGTAGCGCAGCGTGTTGGGGTGCACATGCAGCTCGGTGGCGGCGGCCCGTACGTCACCGAAGGCGTTCAGATAGGCCAGGACGGACTCGGCCAACTGCCCCTGGCTCCGGCTGTCGTGAGTGACCAGGGCGGTCAGCCGGGGGTCGCGCATCTCGGGGTGTGCGGAGAGCAGGGTCAGCACCTCGCTGACCAGCACCTCCGCCTGGATGTCCGGCAGCGCGGCGACCGTGGTGGCGACGCCGGCGCTCACCATGGCGTCGAGGATCCGGTCCGCCTCCCGCCGTGACTCGGGAACCTCCCCGAGCCCCGGCACGATGCAGCCGACCGAACCGCGCAACGACAGGCCCAGATGCCGGCGGGCGGCCTCGGTGATCGCCTGCCCCCAGCCGCGCAGCGTGCCGGTGTCGATGCTGCGCGGCAGCTGCGGCAGCAGCACGTATATCCGCGCATCGACCTGGGTGACCAGGGCGCTGCGGTGCCGGGCGGCGGTGTGCACCGAGATCAGGTTGCTGACCTCGGAGCGGGCCAGCTCCGGCGGAGTGGCCTCGGCGGTCCCGTACGAGAAGCCCAGGACGGCGGCCGGGCGGGCCGGGTCCAGCGCCAGGTGGCTGGCCAGCGGCTGGGGGCCGGTGCTGCCCTCCAGCAGTCCGGCCGCCAGCGTACGGGTCAGCGTCAGATCCGCCGACAACTCCCGGCGGCGGCGCACGAGGTGGAGCGCGGCGACCCGCGCCGCGCCCAGCAGCGCCTGGTCCGAGTGCTCGCTCAGCGGCGCCGAGCCCTCCTGCACCCAGATGGTGCCCAGCTGCCGTTCCCCGGACCGGATGGCCACCGCGAGCCGCCGGCGGATGCCCAGCTCGGGGTGGCTGTCGATACAGATCACCTCGTCGGAGGCGCGCAGCCGCTGGAACACGCCCCACTTCCGCAGCCGCGCCAGATACGCCTCCGGGCCCTGCCAGCCCAGGATGGACAGCCGCCGCAGATCGTCGACCTCGTCGGAGTCGGTGGAGCGGGAGTAGGCCAGTACGCGGTTGGCGGTGTCCTCGATGCTGACGATGCCGCCGGTGAGGACGGCGGTGGTCTGGGCGAGCGAGAAGAGGTCGCCTTCCTCGGGCCCCTCGCCGGGGCGCCCCTGCGGCACACTCTCCAGCGCCGCGCGGGCCAGCGCGTCCACCTGCTCCCAGCGCGCCTCTCCCCGTACGGACAGCAGCGCGATGCCCGCCTCGACGGCGGTCGCACTGAGCGCAGCGGCCTGTGCGGGGGTGTCCAGCTTGACCGCGACGGCGGCGGCGCCGTCGCGCCCGCCTGCTCGCAGCGCGGGGAATGCGGCGCGGCCGCGTGCGCCTATGGCGAGCACCAGCTCACCGGGGTGGGCGATCGGCGGATCCTCGGGGTCCAGCAGCGCGACGCTACGGATTTCGACGTCCAGCCCGGCGGGCGCGGCCTGCAGCTCCACCAGGGGCTCGCCCAGCGACATCAGCAGCTGGCGGAGGCTGATACCGGTCGGGGGTGGCGATGCCGCCGCAGGCGGTTCCATGGCCGGCGCCTCTGCTGGGTCCGGGTGGCCTGGGCTCCTGGGGCTGCTGGCCATCTCGCAGGCACTTCCGATCACGTCACGTCGAGCATCGATCGGCTCAAAGGTGAGCCACCACCGCACGTATGAGCCAACAGTACTGATGCTATCCGGCGGGGCGATCGGGGCCGTGGTGGAGGCGGCCCCGTGCCCACTGTCTACGGCGTGTAGACGGTGGCTCCCGGCTTCGACGGCGGTGCAGGGACCGCGCCGTCACGCAGACTCCGCCACCGCTGCGGGAGCACCCCCACGGTCGGCACCGCGCGCACCGCGGCACCGCACGCCGTGCACTTCCCCGGCGTACGACCCTTCAGTGACCACCGCTTCCTGCCGACACGGCGGAGGCAGCGCCTGCTTTCGCGCTCGTCAGGCACCTCACCCGCACCGAGCGGGACGTGGAGACGGCCGGGGAGGGCCGGTCCGCAGGAGGGGGCGGTGGGGCCGGCGGCGGCCGGTGTGCCGCCGGCCGCCGCGTCCACGGTCACCGGAGCCCCGGCCACCGCCACGGCGGGTGTGCCGGGGCCGCCATCCGGCAGGCCGGCAGCCGGAGTTCGGTGGGCGTGCGGGGCACCGGCCCTCCCTGCACGGACAGTTCACGTCGTACCGGGTCCGGCCGCAGCGCACCGGCACCTTCGACGAGGAGCGAGCCACTGCCCGTGCGGGGAGCGGTCAGCGCCGTTCGGTCCGCCCCTCCTCCCTCGTCATGGCGTACGGTCCCGCGGCGCAGAGAGCGCGGGTTCCGCTCGGAAGGCCCACCGCATCTTCGGCTCCATGGCAAAGCGCAGGGCGCGTTGGACCGGTGGTGTGCACAGCAGCGTCACGATCGCCCCGGCGAGGAGCGTGATGGCGATGGCGCCCCACGGGGTGTGGATCCAGTCGGCGTCGTACCAGTCCCACCAGCGGGATGCCTTGGCGAGGAAGCCGTGCAGCAGGTAGCCGTAGAGCGTGCCCGCGCCCAGTACGGTGCACCAGGTCCGGCGGCCGGGCACCCAGGCCAGGAAGCAGGCCGTGAGGACCATTGAGCAGCCGAACATGGCCAGTTGCATCAGGATGCCGCACCACCACGGCACACCCAGCTTCTGTGCGCTGTCGGTGTGGTAGAACCACGCGTCGTTCATGCGCGGCACGGCCCAGTACGCGAAGGCCAGCGCGGTCACGAGGACGGGCACCGCGGCAATGCGCGCCGCCCAGCAGCGCACGAGGCTGAAGTGCTCCGCCTTCAGACACATGCCGAGGACGAAGAACGGCAGGAATTGCAGGACCCGTTGCAGGTCCAGGCCGCTGCCGAGGTCCGGCGAGACGGAGGCCGACAGGGCGATCGCCAGGGCCAAGGGCACCGGCCACCGCACGATCCGCCACAGCGGGGCCGTGAGCCGCCAGAGGAACAGGGCGGCCAGGAACCAGGTGAGGAACCACGGGTCCAGCAGGTCGACCGAGAAGTCCGGCAGGTCGCCGGCCCAGTACCGGAACAGCGCGTAAGCCGTCTGGAAGAGGATGTACGGGACGACGACGCCGGTGACCAGCCGCTGCAGCCGGTCGCGGCGCATATCGAAACTGCGGGAGAAGTACCCGGATATGACGGTGAACGCGGGCATGTGGAACGCGTAGACGAAGATGTAGAGCGCGGCCGCGCTCCGGCTGCCGGCATAGAGCGGCTCCCAGGCGTGGCCCAGCGCCACCAGCACGATCGCCAGGTACTTGGCGTTGTCGAAGAATGCGTCGCGGTGCTGCTTTACCGGGGGCGGCGGTGCCGGCTCGCGCGGAGCGACGGCGGGGGA
This sequence comes from Streptomyces sp. NPDC054786, assembly GCF_053611685.1. NCBI lineage: Bacteria > Bacillati > Actinomycetota > Actinomycetes > Kitasatosporales > Streptomycetaceae > Streptomyces > Streptomyces sp. NPDC054786. The sequence continues at coordinate 61,987 of NZ_JBSHAW010000036.1, forward strand.
GCGGGCGGAGACGTCGAGCCGCGCGGCGGGGGCCGGCCGGCCGGTTTCCTGCAGGGCGGAGGAGCGGGGAGGAGGGGTCACGAGACGGCCTCCCAGCGGTCCGTCGGCCGCCGGGCCCTTCTTGCCGTGGTGGTGGGGGCGATCACCGTGACGATCGTGGCAAGCGACATCCTGGCTCCTCATAGGGGCTGGTGCGGGACGGGTGAAGGACCCTACAGGCGCCGGGCGGTGCTCCTGGTGTGAGCGTGCGGGAGCCGGTGGCCCACAATGCTGCGTGGACCTTCGCCTCCGGTTCGCCCGCGGACCGGCGGTGAGCCTGTGCCTCGGCCATGGGACGGTTCCTCCCCTGGTCGTCTACAGTGTTGTAGACCATCTGTGGCACTGTAGACGCCGGGGCGCGCGGGACGCATCCCGGCCCATCGCGGGGGAGGGGCTGACGCCATGGCTCGGTGCCCGGGTATCCGTCCCCCTGTACGTCGCCGGGCAGGGGCACCGTTCATCCGTATCGAATTCCGGCGGACATCCGCCACCCGGGGCCGCTGCCGTGGCCCGGCCCGCCCCGGCCTCGTTCGCCGGCCGCCCGCGCCGCCCGCGCCGCCCTTGCCGCCCTTGCCGCCCGCGCCGCCCGCGCCGCCTGCGCCGCCCTTGCCGCCCTTGCCGCCCGCGCCGCCCCGCCCGCCCGCCGGGCCGGTACCGCGGCGGCCCGCGAGGCCGTTCCCTTGGGCCCGACGGCAGGACCACCAGTACAGTCGCCTGACCGACCCGTGTGCCGAGGCATACGTGTGTGTCGGTGACGCCGGAGGTATCCCCGGGACCCGCCGCGGCCGATGCGAGGGCATCGCCGACGGCGCCGATGCCCCCTCGTCCCCGCCACCCGCCCGGCCGCAGAACCCGAAGCCCACCGCACCACGGCGCATCCGCGCCGCACGTTCACACCATCCCCAGAAATGGATCCCATGAGCGCGATCAGCATCGGCCAAGCCGTCGTCCTCGGAGCCGTTGAGGGGGTGACGGAATTCCTTCCGGTCTCCTCCACCGGCCATCTCAAGATCACCGAAGGTCTGATGGGGATCCCCGTCGACGACACGGCCGTGGTCGGCTTCTCCGCCGTCATCCAGGTCGGCGCGATCGCCGCGGCGCTCGTCTACTTCTTCAAGGACATCGTGCGCATCGTGGGCGCGTGGTTCCGGGGCCTGCGCAACCGCGAGGAGCGCTACCACCACGACTACAAGTTCGCCTGGTGGGTGATTTACGCCACCATCCCGATCGTCGTCGTCGGCCTGGCCGCCAAGCCCCTGATCGAAGGCCCCCTCGCCTCCCTGTGGGTGGTGGCCGGCTCGCTGATCATCGGCAGCGGGGTGATGTGGGCGGCCGACCAGATGGGCCGCCACAAGCGCGGTGAGGACGACACCTCGCTCAAGGACGCCATGTGGGTCGGCTGCTCGCAGATCCTCGCCCTGCTCTTCCCCGGCTTCTCCCGCTCCGGGGCGACGATGTCCACCGCCCTCATCCTCGACCTGGAGCGCGTCGCGGCCACCCGCCTCTCCTTCTTCCTCGGCATCCCGGCCCTCACCGGAGCCGGTATCTACGAGCTGAAGGACGCCATCGGCAGCGGCGCCGCCGTCGCACCCCTGGCCATCGGCACCGTCGTCTCCTTCGGCGTCGCCTATGCCTCGATCTCCTGGCTGCTGAAGTTCGTGGCCAAGCACTCCTTCAACTCCTTCGTGATCTACCGGATCCTCGTCGGCGCGCTGCTCTTCGGCCTGCTGGGCACGGGCGTCCTCACCTGACGATCACCGAGGGTTCCCGGCGGAGATGTCGACCGCCGCCCCGCCGGGAACCGCGGGCCGGGGGAGTACCCGGGTAGCCCGGTACTACGGCCCGACGCCCGACAGGCCGCGGCCTCGGCCGCACGGAGGACCGGCGCCACGCCGCGGCGGGCCGTGCGGCCGCCCGGGGCTAGTCCGGCGGATCATGGGCGGGGCCGCGCAGGAGGCGGGCCGCAGCGCCCTGGAGGTGGCCTTGTCGAACCAGGATGGCCCGGACGGGGATCGGGACGCCGATCCTGCCCGCCTACTGGCCCGTCTGCGCACGGTGGAGGAAGCCGCCGAACGCATCGGCACCACCCTGGACGAGCAGACCACCTGTGCCGAGCTGGCCCGGTTCCTGTGCCAGCACCTGTGCGACGCCGCCGCGGTGGACCTGCTCGACGCGGAGGGCACCGGAGCGCGGTCACGCTCCCCGGCAGCACTGCGACGCGTGGCGACGGCAGGCCTGGTCAAGGTGCTGGAGGCGCGGTTCCCCGACGAGGGCCCGGAACCGTCCGACGGCGGGTCACCCGCGCTGCGGGCCCTGGCCGAGGGCCGGCCCGTCACCGCGACGGCAACCCTGCCGGGCGGCCGCTCCGCCGGGGCGCTGTCGGTGCCGCTCCTCGCGCACGGCCGCCGCTACGGTGCGCTGCTGGCCCTCCGCGCAGGTGGCAGTTTCACCGCGGACGAGACCGCCACGGCGCACTTCCTGGCCCGTCTCACCGCCGCCCACCTCGCACACGCCCGCCGGTACGCCGCGGTGCAGGGCACGGCGATGGACCTGCAGCGGGCGCTCCTCGCGGAGCCGGGCCGGCCGCACCCCAACCTGGAACTCGCCACCCGCTATCTGCCCTCCGGCAGCAGCGCCCTGGTCGGCGGCGACTGGTTCGAGACGGTGCGGCTCCACTACGGGCGCACCCTGCTCGTCATGGGCGATGTGATGGGACACGGACTCGACGCGGCGGTCGACATGAACGCCTACCGCTCCCACCTGCGCTATGTCGCCTCCACCGATCTGCCGCCCCATCGCGTACTGCGCCAACTCGACGCCGCCGTGGCCGAGGACGAGACCCGGCGTCCGGCGACCTGTCTGCTGGCCCAGGTCGATCCGGCGCGCGGAATCGCCGCGTTCGCCAGCGCGGGCCATCTCCCTCCGGCGGTCTTCAGCCGCGAGGGCGTGGCCGACCTCGTCCGGGTCCCCGTCGGCCCGCCCCTGGGCACCGGGGTCGGGGGCTACGAACTCGTCACCCGCACCCTCACTTCCGAGGACACCCTGCTGATGTTCACCGACGGTCTCGTCGAGCGGCGCGGTGAAGACATCGACGTCTCCCTGTCCCGGCTGGCCCGGATACGGCTGCCCGCCGGGGCCGGTGTGGCGGAGGCACTCGACGAGGTCCTGCTCCGCCTCGACGGTCTGCATGCCGAGGACGATGTCGCCGTCCTCGCCGCGCGTCTGCGCCACCATCCCGGGGCGGGGCCGGCCGAGCCCGCGGCGCTCTGACGCCGGCGCACCGTGCCCCGACGAATCCCGAAGCCGGCTGAACAGTCCCGGGGCGCGGTCCGTACATAGGGGTGTGCCGCGGGATTTTCCCCGATTCCCGGCTTGGCCCGGCCTTCCTGTGACCTGGGCCCCGCGGCCGCTCCGCCGGTGCTACCCCTGGCACGGCGGAGCGGCCGCCTTCACCACCGCGAGGGGCCGGGCCGGATCAGCTCGATGACCGTGCCGTCCTGGGCGTCCCGCAGCTACGCGAAACGGGTACCGGCCCGTGGCCCCTCGGACATGGCCCCTGCGGTGCCCCGGCCGGCTGCCACCCGGACCGGGCGGCACCGGCGCGCACCGCCACCGCCACCGCGAACGTGACGGCGCATCAGTGCTGCCGCCCCCGCACCGGGGGTGTGTGTCCAGGTCAACGGCACACTGGGTACCATTCCTGCCGCTGCCGGCCCATGCCGACTGAGGCCGGTCCACGCCGACGTCCTACGGGGGTTGCCATATGTTCGGAATCGTCAGGCCCTGCACACATCGCCTGTCGCAAGGGCTCAAGGCGGAGTGGATGGCCCATCTGTGCGGTCTCTGTCTCGCGCTTCGGGGCGATCACGGGCAGTTCGCCCGGGTCGTCACGAACTACGACGGGCTGATCGTCTCCGTGCTGACGGATGCTCAGTCCGCTCCCGCGCAGGCTCACCGCCGTACCGCGGGGCCCTGTCCGCTGCGGGGTATGCGTACCGCTTCGGTGGCGAACGGGGAGGGCGCGCGGCTCGCGGCGTCGGTGTCCCTCGTGCTCGCCTCGGCGAAGATACGTGACCATGTCGCCGACGGGAACGGAGCGCTGCGCCGCCGGCCGGTGGCCGCCGCCGCGCGCAAGGTCGCCGCGGGATGGGACCGGGCCGGGGCGCGCACCGGCGCCACCCTCGGCTTCGACACCGCCGTACTCGTCGACGCGGTCGACCGGCAGCTGGGCATCGAGGAGCTGGCCGGGCCCGGCACACCGCTGACGGTCATCACCGAACCGACCGAGACGGCGACCGCCGCGGCCTTCGCCCACACCGCGGTGCTGGCCGGCCGGCCGGGCAACGCCGCGCCGCTGGCCGAGGCCGGCCGGCTCTTCGGACGGCTGGCCCATCTCCTCGACGCTGTGGAGGACCGTACGGCGGACGCCGCCGAGGGCGCCTGGAACCCGCTCGCCGCCACGGGCGCCACCGCCGCACAGGCCCGCCGGCTGTGCGACGACGCGCTGCACGGCATCCGCCTCGCGCTGCGCGACGTGGAGTTCACCGACTCCGCTCTGGTGCATGTGCTGCTGGTGCACGAACTGCGCCGCTCGGTGGACCGTGCCTTCGGTACGGCCGCCTGCTCCCACCAGGGGCACGGCGCGCCGGGGCCGTACGACGGCCAGGGCGGGAACCCGTACCGGAACGGCCCGCCGCCCCAGTACGGTCAGGCACCGGCCGGCGGCCCGTACGCCCATGGTCAGCAGCCTCTGAACGGGCCTCAGAACCCGTACAGCGGCGGTCCGGTGGGCCCCGGCGGTCCGGGCGGCGGCCATGGCGGCGGCTCCGGCGGTGGCGAGGGCGGGATGCCGCAGTTCCCGCAGCAGCCGAAGAAGCCCCGTGGCTTCTTCGCCGGCTGTGCGGTCGCCATCGGGCTGTGCTGCACCTGCAAGCTCTGCTGCGCGGAGGAGTACGAGGGACCGTGGTCGCGCAAGAAGCGCGAGGGGTGCTGCCAGAACTGCGATTGCTGCGACGGTTGCGATTGCTGTGACTGCTGCAGCTGCTGCGACTGCTGATCGCCGGGGCAGCCCGCCGAGCATCCCGACCGGCCCGCCGACGGCATCCTGTGCCCGACCGGCCACCCCGCCCGGACGTTCGCCCGGTGGGCCGATGCGCACCAGGACGACATCATCGACGGTTCCGAGCCGTCCGCCGGGTGCACGGGGCCGGACGTAGCCTGGGCGCGGACCGACCTCGCCGAGAGGAGCTCAGCCATGGCCGACCGCACCCCGTTCGCCCTGGTGGACGTCTTCACCGACCAGCCGCTGGAGGGCAATCCGCTGGCCCTCGTTCCCGACGCCGATGCACTGCCCGAAGGGCTGCTGCCCCGTATCGCCCGCGAGTTCCATCAGGCGGAGACGACGTTTGTGCTGCGTCCGACGCGGCCCGGTGCCACCTGGCGGCTGCGCTCCTTCACCGCGGCGGGTATCGAGGTGTTCGGGGCCGGCCACAATGCCCTCGGTGCCTGGTGGTGGCTGGCCGCCGTGGGCCGGCTCGGCCCCCGCGGCGGCGCGGGCCGTTGGCACCAGCAGCTGGGTTCCGTGGTGCTGCCGGTCGAGATCGCTGCCGGCGGGAACGGCCTCATCGAGGTCACCATGGAGCAGCGAGCGGCCGAGTACGGCGACGAGTTGACCGACCTGGCCGCCCTTGCCGACGCGCTCGGGGTCGACGGTGACGGACTGGGGGCGGCCGCCGGGCTGCCGGTGGCGCAGGTGGTCTCCACCGGTGCGGCGCATCTGATGGCCGGGCTCCGCGACCGTGGTGTCGTCGATGCCGCGCGTCCGGACGCCGCCCGGCTACGGGCGCTGCTGCCCGATGTCGGCGGTCAGGGTGTGTACATGTACGCCCTCGACCCGGCCGAGCCCCGTGCCGATGTGCATGCCCGCTTCGTCAATCCGGTCGCCGGTATCACCGAGGACCCGGCCACCGGGAGCGCAGCGGGTCCGCTTGCCTGCCTGCTGCGCCGGCACGGTCGGGCCGGTGACCAGGTGGCCATCGTCCAGGGACACGCGCTCGGCCGGCCCGCACACCTCCGGGTCACCGTCACCGACGACACTCCGCGTATCACCGGCCGGGCCGCCTTGGCCGCGACCGGTGAACTCCGTGTCCCGAGGTAAGAGTTGAGGCGTGCGACCTCCGAGAGGTGCGGCACCGTGCCGCCCACACCGCGGTCGTGGGCAGGTGAGCCGGCCCAGCCGCTGGAAGCGGCCCGCCACGACGCAGCGGGCAGTCCGGCGTGGGGGGGGGACCGGTCGGGGCCGGGTGGGCCCCCCCCGCGCGGGAGGACGGGGGGTCCGCGGAGCGGCGGGGTTGGGGGGGGGGTGTGGACGTTGTGGGC
>NZ_JBSHAW010000036.1:68413-97456 GCF_053611685.1 Streptomyces sp. NPDC054786
GGGCGGCCACGGTCCGTGCCGTGGCCGCCCCCGGCCGGTCAGGCGCTCGGTGGCACCCGTGACGGGCGGTTGGGGCCGCTGGTGAACCGGTAGCCGGCGATGCCGGCCAGGGCCGCGAGCAGTCCGCCCGCCGCGGTCCAGATCCAGCGGTCGGACCATCCGCCGGAGGACCAGCCGCCGTCCGGCTCGCCCAGGGCCGCGGACTTGTCGGGTGCGGTGCTCTCCTCGGCCTGCGGTGTGGCGGTGGAGGCGCCGGGCACCAGGGGTGCGGCGAGCGTGCCGTCCACGGCGTGGGCGCCGCCCATGTCGGCCGTGGCCGCGTCGACCTCGGCGTGCACCGGCAGACCGAGGTCGTCCTTGGGCAGGTCGACGACCGTCAGGCGTACGTAGTAGCTGCCCGGCAGGGGATCGTTCGCCCACGGTTCCGCCCAGGCCCGGACCGTGCGCAGCGTGCAGGACAGCTCGACCGATCCCGCGTCCTGAGCCCCCGTCCTGGTCCGGGCACCGTACGTGCAGGCCTGACGGCGGCGCAGTCCGTCATAGACATCGAGCTGCCAGGTGGCCGTGCCGTGCCGGGCGCTCCGCGGGAGGGTCACCTTGGCCTTGACGGTGGCGCGCCGGCCCGCGTCCACGGGCAGTACCCAGTAGAGGTAGTCGCCGGTGGAGGCATCGGCCGTGGCCCGCTGGTCCGGCTTGATGGCGGTTGCCGTACGGAAGGAGGTACCGGCCTCGGTCGGGGCGGCAGCCTCCGCGTCCGTGCCGGTGCTCGGGCTGGGGGACGGACTGTCGGCGACGGCCGTTGCCGCCGTGCCGAAGAGGGCGGCGCCGGTCAGCACAGCGGTCATCAGGGTGCGAAGGGTGCGCATCAGTTGGTCCTCCGGACGGTCACGCGCCAACGGGAGATCCAGCCCCACACGAGGCCGACGACCAGCCCGGTGAGAGCCAGCGAGCCCAGCAGCCACCAGCCGCGTCCGAGGCCGAAGAAGGCCGCGTCGGAGGCGTCACCGGGCCCGTCCACCAGGTCGACGGTCAGCTCGACGGGCAGGCCCGGGGCGGTCTTGACCGAGGCCGGTGCCGAGAAGGAGTTGCTGACCTGCAGACAGACGGTCTCCGCCGCGGGTTCGCCGTCGTCCGAGGAGGCGGGCTCGGCCTTCGGGTAGCGCAGCCCGGAGGAGATCACATCCGTACGGCCGTCGCCGGCCTCCGCGCCGCGGACGATCTCCCGGCCGTGCACGGTCGAGGCCCGCAGCAGGACCCCGTAGTCGTTGTTGACCGCGCGGTCGGCGGCGATGCTCACCGAGGCGCGCAGTTCCTGGCCGGGCCGGACCTCCACCTGGTACCAGCGGTGCTCGGCGAACTTCTCGCGGTCGCTGTAGAGACCGGCCTTGAGCTTCGGGGCGCCGGTGCACTGCTGTGCCCCCTCGGTTGCCACCGGAGTGACCACCGGATGGGCGGCGCGGTCCACCAACTGGTGTACGCGGTCGCGGAGTTCCTTTGTGTGCTGCACCGAGGTGTAGGTCCCGCCGGTCGCCTCGGCGATACAGCTCAGCTGGTTGCGGGTCTTGGCGTCCGGCAGCAGCCCGAGTGTGTCGACGGTGAGATGGATGCCCTTGGCGGCGATGTCACGCGCCACCTGGCAGGGGTCGAGCGGGGCACAGGTGTCCTCGCCGTCCGTGATGAGGACGATCCGGCGCGACGCGTCACCGCCCTTGAGGTCGTCGGCCGCGCCCAGCAGTGCCGGTCCGATGGGCGTCCAGCCGGTGGGGTTGAGCGTGGCCACCGCGGTCTTCGCCTCGGTCCGGTTCAACGGTCCGACCGGGTAGAGCTGCCGGGTGTCCTTGCAGCCGACTTTCCGGTCCTCGCCGCGGTAGTTGGCGCCGAGGGTACGTATGCCGAGCTGGACCTCGTCCGGCACGGCGTCCAGCACCTCGTTGAACGCCTGCTTCGCCGCGGCCATCCGGCTCTGCCCGTCGATGTCACGCGCCCGCATCGAGCCGCTGACATCGAGCGTCAACTCGACCTTGGGAGAAGACTTTGCGTCCGGTTCACCGGCGGAGGCAGGTGTGGGGGCAAGCGCGACGGTCATCGCGGCCAGGAGGCCGCACACCCCGGCCGCCAGCCGTTTTCTTGTGATCATCGCCGGATCGTATGGAGAAACTCCCCACAGTCCAAAACGGTCCCCAAGTGGGGTGCGGGGAACGGCCGGTGGCGGGCGGGCCGCCGCACGGGCCGGGCGTCCGAATTCCGTACGGTCAGGGGGTGTGCGGAGCGCCGCCCGGTCCCTGGTCAGCTCAGCGCGACGGCCATCCGCCGTACGGCCTCGGTGAGCAGCTCGGGTGAGGTCGCCAGGTTGAGCCGGACGTGACCGGCGCCGCCGGTGCCGAAGTCGGCTCCGGGGCTGAGAGCGACCCTGCCGCGTCCGAGAAAGACCGCGGCGGGGTCGTCACCGAGGCCGAGCGGGCGGCAGTCGAGCCAGGCGAGGTAGGTCCCGGCGGCGGGGTGGTAGCGGACCTGGGGGAGCCGCTCGGCCAGCAGGCGGGCGAGCAGCCGGCGGTTGTCGTCGAGGCCGCCGCGCACCGCGTCGAGCCAGTCGCCGCCGTCCCGCAGGGCGGCGGTGTGGGCGATGATGCCGACGTGGCTGGGGCCGTGGCTGACCTCTTCCGGGATGCGGGCCAGATCGTCGGCCGCGGCGGGTCCGGCGAGGGCGAGCGCGGCCTTGAGACCGGCCAGGTTCCACGCCTTGGACGCCGACATCAAAGACAGCCCGTCCTCCGCCCCGGGCACGCTCAGGTAGGGCACGAATCCGGCGTCCAGGGCCACCACGGGCGCGTGGATCTCGTCGGCGACGACCCGTACGCCATATCGGTCCGCCAGCGCCGCGACGGCGGACAGTTCACCGGCGCCGTGCACGGTACCGGTGGGGTTGTGCGGGCTGCACAGCAGGTACGCGGCCCGGCCGCCGTCCGCGACGGCGCGCCGGAACGCCCCCTCCAGCGAGGCGAAATCGATCCGCAGATCCGCACCCAGCGGCGCTTCCACCACACGCCGGCCCATATGCGTCACGAACTGGTAGAACGGCGGGTAGACAGGGCAGTTGACGACCACCGGGTCTCCCGGGCCGGTGAGCAGCTTGAGGACCTCGACGATGCCCAGCATCACATCGGGCACGATCGCCGTGCGCTCCACGGCGAGCCCGTCCCAGTTCCATCGCGCCCGCGCGAAGTCGGCCAGCGCCCGCGCGTACGCCGTTCCCGCCGGGTAGCCGGTGTCGCCGAGCGCGACCGCATCCGTGATCGCCGCCACGACCGGGGCCGGGAGCGGCACATCCATCTCCGCCACCCACAACGGCAGCACATCGTCAGGGTAGGTGCGCCACTTCATGCTCGTACGCCGCCGCAGATCGTCGAGGGAGAGCCGGCGCAGCGGGTTGGGGTCGTCGGGGGTGGCACACGGCACGGGGTCCATGGAGCCAAAATAGGCACGTTGCCCGGCGAAGGGCAGAGGGGGAGCGGCCGTCGTCTTCGGCCAGGGTGTGCGCGCCCGATCCCGATTCCGCGCCCACCGGTCGGCGCCGGGCCGGGTGTCAGGTGGCGGTGAGCACCAGAGTGGCCTGGTCATCGGGGGTGGAGCGACCCGCGAAGGCGGTCACGGCGGCATGGACGGCCCCGATGAGGCCGGCCGCGCCGGAGGACGTGGCCGGGAGGAGGGCGTCGGCCAGACGCTGTTCGTCGAAGAACTCGCCGGTGGCGGAGCGGGCCTCGGTGATGCCGTCGGTGACCAGCACCAGGCTGTCCCCCGGGAAGAGATCGCGCCGGCAAGCGGTGCCGTCGAACTCCGGGTCGATCCCCAGGAGCAGGCCCGGATGGACGAGTTGTTCGACCGTGCCGTCGGAGCGGCGCACGAGCGGCGGCACATGGCCGGCCCGGATCAGCTCCAGTGCGAGGTGGGACGGGGTGTGCCGCAGCTCGCCGTAGACGAGCGAGACGAAGTAGTCCTCGTGGAGCGCGCTCCCGGTCAGTGCGTCGTTGATGGCGGCCACCACGGCCGCCGGGTCGTGCAGCAGACGCGCGGCGGCGCGTGCGGTGTGGCGGACCATGCCGGTGGTGGTGGCGGCCAGTGCGCCGCGCCCGCAGACATCGCCGATCATGAACGCCCAGCGGTCGTCGGGGAGCGGGAAGACGTCATAGAAGTCGCCGCCGACCTCCAGCCCTTCCCCGGCGGGGTGGTAGGACGCCGCCAGATCGGCGCCGGGAATCCTGGGCAGCTCCGGAGGCAGCAGCCCGGCCTGCAGATCGCGGGCCAGCTGGACGCGGTCGCTGAACTGATGGGCGTTGTCGGCACTGGAAGCGGCCCGGCGGGCCAGCTCCTCGGCAAGCGCGATGGCGTGGCCGTCCAGGGGCCGGTCGGTGGCCAGGAGGGTCAGTACGCCGAAGGTGCGGCCGAGGGTGGCCAGCGGGACGCAGACATATCCGGTGACGCCGGGCAGCACGCGGCGGTCGGCGGCGGGCGAGGCGCCGGTGTGGTCCGTCTCGGTGGTGCCGGAGGCCAGGACCCGGGCCACCGCCCTGTCAGCCTGGTCGCGGAGTACGGGGGAGGCGAGGAGGTCCTCCTCGGCCGGGGTGGCGGCAGCCACGGCGATCCGCCGGGTCCGGCCGTCCTCCAGCACATGGACGCTGCACAGCGGCGCCAGGGTCGGTACGGTCAGCCGGGCCAAGCGCTGCAGACAGTCGAAGTAGTGCGGCTCGCGGGTGATGGCCGTGCTGGCCTCCAGCACGAAGGCCAGGTCCTCCCGGGCCTCCTTCTCCCGCTCCTGGGCGGCGCGGGACGCCTCCATGGCCTGGTGGCGCTCGATGGCCAGCGCGGCGATACGGGCGAACGCGGCGCTGAGGGCCACGTCCTTCTCCTCGGGAACCTTGGGGGCCCGGTGGTACATCGCAAAGGTGCCGAGCAGCCGGTTGTCCGCCCCCAGGATCGGGGTGGACCAGCACGCCGCGACCCCGGCCCGCGCCGCCAGCTCCTGGTAACCCTCCCACCGGTGATCGGTGGCGATATCGGTGACGATCACCGGCACGCGCAGATACGCGGCCGTACCGCACGAGCCCACGTCGGGACCGATGGCGATCCCGTCGATCGCCTCGTTGTAGAAGTCGGGCAGGCCAGGACCGGTGCCGTGCCGCAGATGCCGGCCGTCCGGATCGGCCAGCAGCACCGAGACGATCAATTCCGGCGACAACTCCTCGATCGCCCGGGCCATGCCGGTCAGGATGTCGTCCAGCGGGGCGTCGCGCGCGATCTGCTCCAGCAGGATGCGCTGTTCGGCCGCGAGGAGCTGGGCGTGGTGGTACACGGTGGTCTCCACCGCGATCACGGCCACCCCGTCAACCTCGCCCATCGCGTCCCGGCGGGGCTCGTAGGTGAAGTCGAAGAACCCCTCCCGCTCCGCCCCCGGTGCACCGAGCACCAGCCGTGCGCCGCGCGCACGGAACGCGGTGCCGGTGCGGTACACCGCGTCGAGCCGGTCGAGGACGCCCTGCGGCACCAGCTCCGGAATCAGCTCGCCGATCGGCACGCCGGTATGCGTACGGTCGCCTCCGAACGCCTCGAAGAACGCCGGATTCGCCGCCTCCAGCAGGTGGGACGGACCGCTCAGCGCAACAAAGATCACCGGAGCCTGATCGAACAGGTCCTCATACTCCCCGGTCCGCCGGGACGGGGATCTGGAATGAGTGGTGACCGCGCCGAGGCGATCCGGTTGTAGGGACATGACAGGCCGCCCTCTCTCGCACGCACCGACCGCGGCGCCCGTCCACTTCCACTCTGGCACACCACTCCACGGAGTCCAGGCCAGAGCCGGAAGGGTCACCGAGCGGATCCGCCCGGCGACCCGCTGAACGCTCCGTCCTTGCATCGCAGCCGTGCACCCCCGGGCCCTGACGGGGCCGTTCGGCGTACCCGTTCCCCTTCCTGGGAGGGGGTCGCGACCGACTTACCCCTTTTCTCCCCTAGGGTCCTGGTGGCCGGTATCGCCGTCGGCACCGGCCACCGGCCCCGTCCGGCCGCACCGGCGCAGGCCGCGACCACCCGAGGAACCCTGTGATCGAGCTCGCCCCGGACCAACTCCCCCCGCTCACCCGCTGGTTCACCGCGGGATCTCCGGGGGCGGCAGCGCTTCCCGAACATGTCCTGGCCTCCGGAACCGGCCGCTGGTGGACCGACCGGGCCGCCGCTCCCCGCGCCCTGGCCGTGGCCTGCGCGGACCATGTCCTGCTCCGCGGCGACCCGGAGGCCCTGGCCCGGGATGCCCTCGCCGTCTTCGGCGCGCACTATGTGCAGGCCCCTGCCCGCTTCCTGCCGGCTCTGGGCAGCGCCTTCGATCTGGTCGTGCCGTGGGAGCGGATGCTGTATCTGCACCAGGTGCCCGTACCGGTACCGCGTACCCCGGACGGCGTGACCGTGCGCCGGCTGGCCCCCGAGGACGCTCCGGCGCTGGCCGCCCTGACCCCGGACACGGCGTGGGTCCACGCCAGCTGGGGCGGCCCGGCCGGTCTCGCCGCCTCCGGGCTCGGCTGGGCGGCCTTCCGCAAGGAGGACGTCCTCGCCGTTGCCTGTACGTACTTCCACGGCACCCGCTACGAGGACCTCGCCTGTTTCACCGTCCCCGAACACCGTCGTCAGCGCCTGGCCCTGGCCTGTGTGACCGCCCTGTGCCAGGACATCGCCACCCGCGGCCACACCCCGAGCTGGACCTGCTCCCGCGACAACCGCCCCAGCCGGCTCCTCGCCTGGACCGCGGGATTCCGTCTGGAGCACGAGTATGTGCAGCACCTCACCGGAAAACCGGCCCACCAGGGGTCCGGGCTCCCCGCCTGACCGCCCGGCCACCGCCATGGACTCCGGGGACACGACGCGCCACACCGCCGAGCACCACGGCGACACCGTCCGCACTACGTACGCTGACGTGGCCGTCTCGTCGATGGCCGGACGCTTTCGCGGTACGACAGGAGCACACGATGGCCGCCTCCGCCGGTTCTCCTCCCGGGGCCGCAGCACGGCATCGCTTGCGCGCATGGATGCTGGAGGGCCTGGCCGACATGGCCAAGCACCACCCGGGGCCGCACGCCGCGCCCGAGGCCCACCGCGGACAGCGGTGGTGGCGGGTGATGTGCCTGACGGGAGTGGACTACTTCTCGACGCTCGGCTATCAGCCGGGCATCGCCGCGCTGGCCGCGGGCGTGCTGTCGCCGATCGCCACCGTCGTCCTCGTCCTGGTGACGCTGGCCGGCGCGCTGCCGGTCTACCGGCGGGTGGCCAGGGAGAGCCCGCACGGCCAGGGCTCGATCGCCATGCTGGAGCGGCTGCTGTCCTTCTGGCAGGGCAAGCTGTTCGTGCTGACCCTGCTGGGGTTCGCCGCCACCGACTTCCTCATCACGATCACCCTGTCGGCAGCCGACGCCGCCACCCACCTGGTGGAGAACCCGCACCTCACCAGCGCCCTGCACGACAGCCAACTGGTCATCACGCTGATCCTGGTCGCGCTGCTCGGCGCGGTGTTCCTCAAGGGCTTCCTGGAGGCGATCGGGGTGGCGATCGTCCTGGTGGGCCTCTACCTGGGACTCAACGTGGTCGTGGTCGTGGCCGGACTGTGGCATCTGGCCGGCGCGGCGCATGTCATCACCGACTGGTCCCATGCGCTGACCACCGAGCACGGCAGCGTCCTGGCGATGGTCGGCGTGGCCCTGCTGGTCTTCCCGAAGCTCGCGCTGGGCCTGTCCGGGTTCGAGACCGGGGTGGCCGTCATGCCCCATATCGAGGGCGACCCCGACGACACCGAGGAGCGCCCCACGGGGCGGATCCGGGGTGCGAAGAAGCTGCTCACCACCGCCGCCGTGATCATGAGCGTCTTCCTCATCATCACCAGCTTCATCACTACTCTGCTCATCCCCGCGCAGGCGTTCCAGCCCGGCGGGCCGGCCAACGGGCGCGCCCTGGCCTATCTGGCCCACGAGTACCTGGGCTCCGCCTTCGGCACGGTCTACGACGTCTCCACCATCGCCATCCTCTGGTTCGCCGGCGCCTCGGCCATGGCCGGCCTGCTCAATCTCATGCCCCAGTACCTGCCGCGCTACGGGATGGCGCCCCACTGGGCGCGGGCGGTCCGCCCGATGGTGCTGGTCTTCACCCTGGTCGCCTTCCTCGTGACCTGGCTCTTCAACGCCGATGTGGACGCCCAGGGCGGCGCCTACGCCACCGGTGTCCTGGTCCTGATCAGCTCCGCCGCCATCGCGGTGACCATCACCGCCCGGCGCGCCCGCGAGCACGGCTGGACGATCGGCTTCGCCGTGATCGCCGTGGTGTTCCTCTACACCACGGTGGCGAACGTCATCGAGCGCCCCGACGGGGTGAAGATCGGTGCCTGCTTCATCGCCGGCATCATTCTGCTGTCGTTTCTCTCCCGCCTCGCCCGTGCCTTCGAGCTGCGCGTGACCAGCGTCGTGCTCGACAAGACGGCCGAGCGGTTCATCCGCGACGCCGCCCACCGCAAGATCCGCTTCATCGCCAACGAGCCCGACCAGCGCGATCTGTCCGAGTACCGCGACAAGCTCCAGCAGATCCGCACCGACAACGATCTCCCGGTCGACGAAGACTTCATCTTCGTCGAGGTCACCGTCAGCGACCCGTCCGAATTCGAGAGCGAACTGCGGGTACGCGGAGAGGCGTTGCACGGCCGCTTCCGGGTGCTCGTCATGGACAGCTCCACCATCTCCAACGCGCTGGCCGCGCTGCTGCTGCACGTACGGGACGCCACCGGAGCGCGGCCGCACATCTACTTCGAGTGGACCGAGGGCAACCCCTTCGCCCAGTTCCTCCGCTTCTTCCTCTTCGGCCAGGGCGAAGTCGCCCCCGTCACCCGTGAGGTCCTGCGCGAGGCCGAACCCGACCGCGACCGCCGCCCCCGCGTCCACGTCGGCTGAGCGGGCACCGCCGCACCCGTCACCCCGGGGCTGCCTCTCGACCCTCCATGAGCTTCAAGACGGTCGGATGAGGTAGCCGGGGCCAGTGGCCCGAGTCAGAGTCACCGACGACTGACGATCTGACGGAGAACCTCTGACTCAGGACACTACGGCGCTTCTTCCGGATCAGCGCGCGGCCCAGCTGTGGATGGCTGCCGGATCTCCGGTGCCGGCGCGCGGCGCGGCCCCGGAACTCACACGCGGTCGGCGGCGATCAGCAGGTACTGGAAGCTGCCGTTGCGGTATGCGTTCAGGAAGGTCTCCTCGATGCCCGTCACCAGGTGATCGGCCTGCCGGCGCAGTTCCCAGTACGGCAGCGCGGCCTCCGTCAGATCCTGGACGTGCACGGGGACGAGCCTGTTGCGGGCCATGGCGCTGAAGTACGCCGAGCGGGGATGGATGTCACAGATGTAGTGGGCGTTGATGAGGGACACCTCGCGGGAGGCTCGCCCGTAGGCGTCGTTGTAGCAGCCGGTGATCGTGACATAACGTCCACCGCGCCGCAGCAGCCGTGCGTGCTCCGCGAACAGCAGGTCCAGTTCGACGTACATGGTCGACTCGTTGTTCCAGGACGCCGCGTACGCGCCGGGGGTGAAGCCGGTGTCGAGCATGTTGCGGTGGTGGTACCGCACCTTGTCGTCGATGCCGCGTTTGCGGGCCTGCTCGTTGGCGAAGTCGGCCTGCTTGGCGGAGATCGTGGCCCCGTCGGTGTGACAGCCATGGCGCAGGTGCGCGACCACGCTGCCGCCGCCGCGTCCACACCCGGCGTCGAAGACGCGGTCGGTGGGGGAGAGGCCGCCGAGGTGGGAGGCGAGGAGTTCGGCCTGCGCGTGTTCCAGCCGGTGCAGTTCGCCGGTGACCCGTTCGCGGCGCCGGTCGGGGTCCTGCTCGTCCAGCACCGACCATTCGGCGTCCCCGATGCCGTAGTGGTGGTGGTAGAGGTCGTCGATCTTACCGAGTTCGAGGTTGACCGGATTTTCCTCGGCGTTCCAGTAGTCCGCGACGCGGGACTGGTACGTGGACTGGGTCGGCACCGGTGTGCGGGCGGTGTCGGCGTGAGCGATGGTCAACGGTGACTCCTTGCGATGGTGCGCGGGATCGGACTACCAGTAGTTGGGCAGCTGGTAGCGCTCGGTGTTGGTGGCGTGCCACTCGTGGTTGCCGGAGACCCAGTCGGCCAGGCCCCGGAGGTACTTTTCGAGGAGGGGCGAGAGGGCGGACAGCGGGGCTGACTCCGTCTCGAACGCCTCCATGACCTGGTTGTGGATCTCGACGCTCTTCAGGTAGGCGGCCTTCAGACCGCGTTTGTCGTTGGCCGCCACCACTTGCGGCAGGTTCAGGTGGGTCGGGTCACTCGCCAGCTCCTTGGTGAAGGAGTACAGGTCGTTGACGATGGTCGTGGCGTTGCAGGCCAGGGCCGTGACCCGCTGGACCTCGGGGCGGGCGTACAGCGCTTCGGGCAGTTCGTAGCCGTCCACGGCGTCGATGATGGACAGGCAGGGGCGGAAGTTGTTGAACTGCCGCATCACCAGGTACTCCCAGACATGCGGTACGTGCCGCGTCTCCGCCCAGGAGGCCTCGGCGAGGTAGCCGAGGTGCAGCCGGGCGATGTCATGGACGAACCGGTCGGTCTGGCTGGGGGTGGCGAGGGCCGCGTAGTCCTTCAGGGCCCAGTGGTACGAGCGCAGGGGGCCGTCGGCCTGCACGCCGTGGCGCCACTCCTCCTCCAGTTCGGCGGTGCCGTGGAACGGGTCGAGGGCCGATTGGGCGATGATCAGCCGGCCGCCGAGGCCGCGCCGCGCGGCGCCGCGGCCCTCGTCCTCCTCGCAGTAGCAGCTGTCGACGATGTTCTCGGCCAGCAGCAACTCGCCCGCGGCGGTGAGGCGTTCGAGGTCGGCCGCACCGGGGTGCTGCAGGACGACGGCCCGGCCGACCTGGAACTGCGCGAAGTCGCCGGTCCACTGCGCGGGGAAGAGATCCAGCCGGCGGGCCCAGGCCTCCAGCCTGCGGTCGATCTCCTTGGCCTTTTCCGGGTCGGCGGGGGCGGCGGGCCGGTACTTCAGCCCGGGGACGGCTGTGCCGTGTCGGGGTGGAGGGGCGAGGCTCGGCGGGCCGGGCAACGAAAACCCGGCGGCGGTGTTGGGGGACGTGCTCATGGGTGCGTACTCCACCTGGTCAGTCGGCGTTCCGGCCGATCTGGACGTTCTCCAGGACTCCGGCTGCGTCGGGCACGAGGATGGCCAGCGAGTAATAGGCGGTGACGAGGTATTTGATGATGGCGGCCTGGTCGACGCCCATGAAGCGGACGTTCAGGCCGGGCTGGAACTCCTCGGGGATGCCGGTCGGGTACAGGCCGACGACTCCCTGGTCCGCCTCGCCGGTACGCAGCGCGATGATGCTGCTGGTGTGCGCGTCGCTGACCGGGATCTTGCCGCAGGGGAAAATCGGGACGCCGCGCCAGGCGGGGACCTCGTGCCCGTCGACGTTCGCCGTGCCCGGTACCAGACCGCGTTTGTTGCACTGGCGGAAGAAGGCGGCAATCGCCTTCGGGTGGGCCAGGAACAGCCGTGTCTTGCGGCGCATGGACAACAGCTCGTCCATGTCGTCGGGGGTGGGCGGGCCGGTGTAAGTACTGATGCGCTGGCCGTAGTCGGCGTTGTGCAGCAGGCCGAATTCCCGGTTGTTGACCAGCTCCCACTCCTGGCGCTCGCGGATCTCCTCGACGGTCAGCCGGAGTTGCTGCTGCGTCTGGTCCATGGGCTCGTTGTAGAGATCGGCGACCCGGCTGTGTACCCGGAGCACGGTCTGGGTCAGGGAGAGTTCGTACTCGCGCGGGGCGAGGTCGTAGTCGACGAAGCCGCCGGAGAGTGCCGGCTCGCCCACGTGCCCCGCCTGTACCGGCACCTCAGCCTCTCCCCTGCGGTTCATGGGCCGCTGCTGCCGCTCCGCGTACGCCGCCAGGTGTGCGGCCAGGGACGGCGCCCGGTCGGTGAACTCCTGGATCACGTCCCAGGGCAGCACCATCAGCACGCCCGCCGTTTCGGCCCGGACCGAGCTCAGCCACAGCGGGTCGGGCCGGCCGATCGCCTCGTCCCCCATCTGGTCGCCGTCCGTGACGACGCCGATGACCTCCTCCTCGCCGTACTTGCCGACCGTGTAGCGGGCGAACCGGCCGTGGACCACGAGGTACGCCTCGGTGGCGGGCTGCCCTGCCTCGAAGAGGACCTGACCGGCCCGGATCTCCCGGACGCGGAAGCGGCCGGCGATCTCACGGAGGACCTCGATATCGTCGTAACCGCGCAGGACGGGCAGCTCGGTGAGCGTCTGGGGGATCACCTTGATGTCGTCCGCGCCGTTCTGCTCGAACTGGACACGGCCCCGGCCGACACGGAGTTGCAGACGCCGGTTGACCCGGTAGGTGCCGCCCTTGACGTCCACCCACGGCAGCATTTTCAGCAGCCATCGCGAGGTGATGGCCTGCATCTGGGGCTCGGACTTGGTGGTGGTCGCCAGTTGGCGCGCGGCTTGTGTGCTGAGGCTGGTGAGCGCACTGTCTGCGGGTGGTTCGAGAGCGGGCTCTTCGGTAGCGGAACCGGTGACATTGTCCGGTACGGACACATTCCCTCCCGGGACGTGAACAGAAGTGAGTAAAACGGCCGGTGTGAACAAAGTGGCCGTGCGCAGCGACAAGCCAAACAGACCGGAGAGCACGTCGGTACAGCGTGAAAGGGGGCGTCCTCGCAGTCAGGAGGCACAAACCCGGGAACGAGGCACACGGATCTCGTTCGTGCCTCCGCACGCCCTCCAGCCGCCACATGATCCAGGAATACTGGCGTCGGGACCGCTACCCGCAGCCCTCATCTGCAGCGGGTTCGCATGACGATCCGAACAGCACGCCGGGCCTGCCCGACGGTCATGGCCGCGGCCGGACCAGGACACAATCGCCGCAGGTGGCTCCCGCGGCGTCCGGAGCGGCGCGGTAGATCAAACAGCAACTCCGGCGCCGGAAGCGCCCGTTGCGGACGTCCAGGGTGTGGGCGTCCCGGAGCTGTGGCCGGCGAAGGAACAGCAGGGCCGCTGTGCGTGCGGGGCGCGCCAGGGCCGGTGCAGCGGACACGATGCCCGCGGCCGCGCCGTTCACGGCCGATGCCACATTGCCCCACAGAATGCGCCGGGACACCGAGTAGGCCGCGACGGCGTCCACCAGATCGCTGATCGGGCCGTCCAGCATGTCCCCTACGGCACCGGCACCGGAGCCGGTGCTGCTCATGGCGGCTGCGGCCACCGTCTCTCGCGGCAGCGACAGGGGGAACGCGCCGCCGAGGCCGGAGTGCCATCCCAGATCGTCCAGGGTGGGCGGCCGCGACGGCAGGCCGTGCAGAGCGGCCAGGCCGAGCATCGGCGAGATGACCCGCGCCACCAGCCCCAGGTGCGCCACCGACGCGGCCACACGCAGCTCCACGGCCTCGGCCGGTCTGCCGCTGCCGGCGGCAAGGGCGGCACGCACCGCGGTGACACGCTCCCGCAGGACGCCGCTCTCCGCCCCTGACACCTCGTTCAACGTCCGCCAGGGAGAGGGGAGTTCCGACCCCGCGGCATGCATCTCGAAGGCGAAGAACGGCCCGAGGGACGCGACCTGTTCCTGCAGCGCGGCGGTGGGTTCCGTCATGGCGTACCTGTCTGGTGTGGGTGAGGCGGAGCGGGAGGAGGCGCCGGATGCTCAGCGCCTGGGTGTTGCCGGGGCGGCGCGGCATCGAGGCGGAGCGCAGCCCTTCACTTCCGCTGCCGGTAGAGGTCGGTCAGCAGCGCGACGGCGGCGTGGGTCGCCGGATGCGGGTCATGGCGTCGCCAGATGAGATGGACCGCTATGGGTGTGGCGTCCCGCAGTCGCCGGAAGACGATCCCGTCGCGCCGGTACTGGTTGACGGTGCTCTCGGGCGTGATGCCGACGCTGCGGCCGGTGGCGATCAGCGTGAGCCAGTCATCGATGTCCTGGGTGTGTTCGACGACGGGGCGGGCTGATTCGGGCCACAGGTCTGCGGTGGTGGTGCCGGTGCGCCGGTCGATGAGGAGAGTGCGTTCGCGGATGTCGGCCAGGGCGATGGAACGGCGTTTGGCCCAGGGGTCGTCGGCGGCCATGGCGCAGTAACGGCGCTCATGGCCGACGACGGCGCTGGCGAAGCGCGCGTCATCGAAGGCGGTGCGGACCACGGCGAGGTCGCACAGGCCCTCGGCCAGGCCGCCGGTCGCGGAGTTGGTGCGGACCAGATGCAGTTCGACGTCCGGGTAGCGGGCGGCCCAGCGGCGCTGGTACTCGGCGGTGTGCCGGCCCATGGCCGACCATGCATGGCCGATGCGCAGCCGGGTGTGGCCGGTGGTGGCCTCGCGGATGAGGTTGTCGGCCTCGGCGAGCACCTTCCGGGCACGCGCCAGCACCTGGACACCGGCGGTGGTGGGGATGACGCTCCTGCTCGTGCGGTGCAACAGCCGCACCCCCAGGGCGTCTTCGAGCGAACTGAGGGTGCGGGACACCGCCGCTTGGGAGATGCCGAGATCGATGGCGGCGTCGGTGAAGCCACCGGCGTCGACGATCGCCACCAGACAGCGCAGATGCCGCAGTTCCATGTCCAGATCCATAACCACAGCGCATTGATGAGTACGTGCATGCATTTTACGTATGGATGTCTCCGGGCGGATGCTGCGGTGCATGAGAAGGAGCACTCAGGGCCGGTCGCACCCCGGGGCCGCACGTGGGGGACCGGCGGCGCGTCACGCGGGCCGGGCTGCGGGGGTCGCGATGATGTTCGGCAGCGGCCTCTCCAACCAGACCGGTGCCGCCACCGGAGCACTGGCGTTTCCGGTGATCGGCCCGGCGGGCGTGGTGGCCGTCCGGCAGTGGGTGGCCGGGCTCGTCCTGCTGGCGGTGGGCCGGCCACGGCTGCGCTCCTTCACCTGGCGGCAGTGGTGGCCGGTGCTGTGTCTGGCGGCGGTGTTCGCCACGATGAACCTGTCCCTCTACACGGCGATCGACCGCATCGGCCTGGGCCTGGCGGTGACCCTGGAGTTCCTCGGGCCGCTGGCCGTGGCCCTGGCCGCCTCCCGCCGCCTGGCGGATCTGCTGTGCGCCCTGGTCGCCGGGGCGGCGGTCGTCCTGCTGACCCGGCCGCAGCCGAGCACCGACTACACGGGCATCGCGCTGGGCCTGCTCGCTGCCGTGTGCTGGGCGTCCTACATCGTGCTCAACCGCCTCGTCGGCGTCCGTCTGCCGGGCACCGAGGGCTCGGCCGCGGCTGCCGGTGTCTCCGCCGTGCTGTACATACCCGTCGGGATCACCGTGCTCGCCCACCACCCGCCGACCGTGAGCGCCGTGGGGTATGCGGCGGCCGCCGGAATCCTCTCCTCGGCCGTCCCGTTCCTCGCCGACCTGCTCGCTCTGCGCCGGGTCCCCGCCCGCTTCTTCGGGATCTTCATGAGCGTCAACCCGGTCCTCGCGGCACTGGTCGGCCTCGTCGTCCTGGACCAGACCCTGCAAGCGATCGACTGGCTGGCCATCACGGTCATCGTGGCGGCCAACACCGTCAGCATCCTGGCCGCAGGCTCCCGCCCCACGGCCCCGCCCGCCGGCCGCGGCACGGCACTCCCGGTCGCGGTGGCCGGCTCCACCGTGGCGCACGGCCGGCAGACCGGATCGATGCCGCCCTGTGACGCCTGCTGAGCGCCCCACCCGTACGGCACCCCGCCCCCTCTCCGCCTCTCCGCACGGTCACGTATCAGCGCAGCTCACAGGCGCGGAGAGCAGCTCGCCGGCCGTGAGGAACGGAGCTTCGCCCGGCTCGGGTCCATGACGGAGCGGAGCGCGGGCCGACGCGACGGGAAACCTCCGCCGACTGGCCCTAACCTGGAGGGATGGGCGGTGACTTGCTCACACTGTTCCTCTGCGGCGATGTCATGCTCGGCCGTGGCGTCGACCAGATCCTTCCGCACCCCGGGGACCCGGCGCTGCGGGAGGGCTACGTCCGGGACGCCCGCGCCTATGTCGAGCTGGCGGAGGCGGCGAACGGCCCCATTCCCGCTCCGGTCGACTACTCCTGGCCCTGGGGGGATGCCCTGCCGGTGCTCGATGAGGCCGCCCCCGCCGCCCGGGTGCTCAATCTGGAGACCAGCATCACGGGGAGCGCCGGATTCGCACGCGGCAAGGAGATCCACTACCGGATGCACCCGGCGAACCTTCCGTGCCTGACCGCCGCCCGCCCCGACGTGTGCGTACTGGCCAACAATCACGTCCTGGACTTCGGCCGCCAAGGACTGACCGACACCCTCGACTCTCTGGCGGGGGCCGGGCTGCGGACGGCAGGGGCGGGCGCGGACGCCGACGCGGCGGGCCGGCCGGCGACCGTCCCCCTCGACGGTGGCCGCCGGATCCTCGTCTTCTCCATCGGGATGCCGTCCAGCGGCATCCCCCGCTCATGGGCCGCGACCCGCGACCGCGCCGGGGTCGGCTTCGTGGCCAGGCCCTCGTCCGCCGCCGCGACCGTGCTCGCCGACCGGGTACGCCGGCTGAAGCGGCGGGGCGATATCGCGCTGGTCTCCGTCCACTGGGGTGCCAACTGGGGCTACCACGTATCCCGTGACGAGGCCGCCTTCGCGCACGCGCTTCTCGACGGCGGCGTGGATGTCGTCCACGGGCACTCCTCGCACCACCCCCGCGCCCTGGAGGCGTACCGGGGAAAGCTCGTGATCCACGGGTGCGGCGATTTCATCGATGACTACGAGGGCATCACCGGCTACGAGCGGTACCGGGACGACCTGCGGCTGCTCTGCCTGGTCTCACTGGACCCGGACAGCGGCGGACTCCACGAGGTGCGGATCACCCCGCTGCAGGCCCGGCGCATGCGGCTGCGGCACGCCTCGCAGCCGGACACCCGGTGGTTGCGTACGGTCCTGGACCGGATCAGTTCAGGCTTCCGCCCCTGCGTCACCTCCGCCCCGGAGGGCACCCTCACTCTTCGTCCCGCATAGGGGTGGCCGCGGCTCCGCCGGCCGTCCACGGCCGTACGGCCACGACCGCCGGGGAGCCGGGCGGCCGCACACGCGGCGCGCCCGGGGGACCCGGCGTCTCTCAGGGCAGCAGAGTGTCGAGGAAGGTGTTGGAGAACACCCGTGCCGGATCGTAGGAGTTCAGGGTGTCCCGGGCCGTGCGCCAGTCCTCGAACGCGGCCGGGACGGTGCCGCCCACGGCGGCGGGGTCCGTCCACGGCCCGCCGTCCGTATAGGCCCAGCCCTTGGACCACTCGGGACGTACGGACGCATACGAACCGGTGTAGGTCTGCCAGATCCACTGTTCCAGCTCGCGGAAGAAGGGCCCCGCGCCGGGCGTACCGGGATAGGTGGCGAAGTCGAGCCACACCACGGTGTCCCACTCGGGATGGTCGGCACGGGCCCGCGCCGGGGACAGCAGGGGACCGTCCAGGGGGTCCGTCCCGGTGATACGCAGCTCTATCGGGCCGTTGACCGGATAGGAGCCCCGGCTCTGATGCGCCGTCAGCACGCTCTGGTAGCGGGCGTAGAAGTCCCCCACCACCCGCTGCACATTCGCCCGGGAGGTCAGTACCGCCCACCCCGCTTCGACGATCCGCAGCGTCGTCGGTTCGACGTACAGCAGGCTGTTCTTCGACCAGCCCCAGACGTCCCAGGTGCCGGTCACGATCAGCCCGGATCCGACGATGGACATGGCGAGCTTGGTGAAGGCGGGCGTCTTGTCGCCCCCGCCCGAGGCGATCTCCCCCAGCAGCCCCGACATCTCCTCGGTGACACGGTTGGCGAAGCTGTAGGCGTACGGGACGTCGATCTGCTTGCTGAGCAGCGGCTTGGCCGGCGCCAGGCTCCACACCTTCAGCCAGGGCACATCGGTGAACGGGAACCAGATCGCTTCGATGCGTCCGGTGCGGTCCAGGTAGGAGCTGATCGTGCGGCCGGCCGTGCCGGGCGGACCGAAGACGGTGCCCACGTTCACATCGAACCAATTCTGGCAGCGCAGCCGGGTGTTGGCCGCCGCGGTCATCGTCACCTCGGTGAGGAACGCGCGACCCAGATGGACGAGGAACGCGCGGATGTCCGGGTCGGAGCGGGTGAAGGTCTTGAGCACATAGCGGCCCTCGGCCGCGCTCCACACCACGGCGGTGAGGGAGGTGACCAGGGAACTGAGGGTGCCGAAGCCGGAGCCCGCGGGCGGGCGTTCGGTGGCGGTGGGCAGACCCGTGCCGTGGCCGCCGATGGCGAGCACCCCGCCGAGGGTGAGGTCGCCGGGCGCGGTGGTGGTGGCGAGGCCGAGCCCCGCCTCCTCCAGGCGGGCGAGGATGGTGTCGAGAGTCGCGCCCGTCTGCGCCGTGACACTTCCCGGGCCGCCGCCGCGCACGCTGACCGCGGTGAGGTGGGAGGTGGTGTCCACGATGACCGTACGGTTGGTGTCGGCCCCGGCGGGTACCACCAGCGGCGACCAGGTGTGGCCCTTGCCCCGGGCCCGTAGCCGGTAGCCGTGCTCATGAGCCCAGTTGGCGAGGGTGACCACATCGTCGGGGGTACGGGCCGAGGCCGTCCAGACGCCCTCGACGATGATCTCCAACGACCAGTTGCGGAAGGCCTGTTGGGCCAGCGGGATGCCCGCGGGAAAGCCGGGCGGAGGGGTGAGGGTGGCCGCCGCGCTGCCCGCGGAGATGCGATGAGCGGGTTGCAGTCCGGCTGCCGCGGCGAGTCCCGCGGCAGCGGCCCCGGTCAGCAGCGTGCGACGGGTGAAGGATGTTCTTCGAGCGCTGTCGTCGGACATGGCTGTCCTTCCGGCACGCGGCGCGCCGGCCCCGCTGCACCGCGCACGGATCGTAGGGGTGAAACCGTACGAGCGCCCCGGTGCGGTGGGGGTGTGCCGGAAGGGTAAGGTGACGGGCCATCAGTTGCAATGGCCGTTGTCAGGAAATACGGCTCCCCGGCGGGCCGAAGGGGATCGGCCCGCCGGGGACATCGGTTGATCGGACGCGGATCTACCAGCGGTACCAGCGGCCGCGCCGGCCGCCGGCGCCGGCCGACCGCATCAGGAAGCCGAGCAGCCAGAACGCCAGCACGACCACCGCGACGATCCACAGTGCCTTCAGCGCGAATCCGGCGCCGAAGAGAAGCAACGCGAGAAGCAGAACCAGAAGCAGCGGAACCATATCGCTGCACCTCCGTATCGGTAGGACGGGAGAGCGCGCATGGAAGAAACCATGGCACTGATGACGAATGCGGGACCCACGACCCCGACCCGCCCGGCTCCGGCCGGGCGTGGACTGCGCAATTGATGCTTGTGCGCAATTGATTCTCGGTGGCGGTCCGGGCGGTGACCGGCTTTCCACAGCGGCCTGGGCTCGCGCGCTACGGATTGCCGCGGGGGGGGGGGAGCGACAGAAAACCTGGTGCGCTCTGCGGCTCTGTTATGCCGTGTTGCCGCTCAACCGGCGCTGAAACATGGGCGTGAGACGTGACCGTGGCCGGAGCCGCTCAGCCGGCGTCGTTCGGCGGCAGCAGGGAACCCAGGGGCCCGAGGTCGAGATTCAGGTCGGCCATGGTGAGCCCGTATCGGTCACAGAGTTCCGCCATCCGGTCCTGCAGAATCATGAGCGTCATTCCGACGCGCTCCTCCTGCTCCTCGCTCAGGTCGCCCTGGTCGACGCGGTGCAATGCGGTGCGCTCCATGAGCTGTCGCAGGAGCTCCACGATCGTCAGCACCAATTTGATGAGATCGCGTTCGACCGTCTCCGGGTCGGTTTTCAGCCGTTGGGCAATTGCGCTGTCCTGCCCCCGGCGGCATCCGTCGGTCCCGGTCGGCACCAGGTCGAATGCGCGGGCCGCCGCCTGCGCCACCTCTGAGAAGGCGGGGTTCGCGGGGGCGCCCGGATCGGCTTCTTCAGCCACCACGGCGTATCCCTCGGTCATGCGGAACATCTCCTCGGGTAAGGAACGGGACCGGAAATGACGTAACAGGGGCGGTGTTTCGGCGTCCGTACAAGGGATTTCACCACGGCGCCGGGCTGTCGGGCGTGATCGAGCGAATCACCGCACGCAGATTGATATGGACCAGGTCCACATCGGCAATGGACAGCACCACGTCTCCGGTGAGGACCGCGCCGCCGTTCAGCAGCCGGTCCAAGAGATCGATCAGCGCTATCTGCCGCCCGGCGAGAGAGTCCTCCTCGGAGAGATCCGTAGGGTACGAGGCGTCCGCGCACGCGGCCCGACGGACCTCACCACCGCTCACGCACTCCTGCTTTCCACGGGGGGCGGCGTGGCGAAGGAGTACGGCGCCCACGGGCCGGTGATCTCGACACGTACGCCGGGAACGTCCTCGGCCAGCGCCGACACCGCCCGGTGGAATTCCCGGATGCGTTCCGTGGGGACCAGATAGGCCTCGTTGGCGATGTTCTCGCCCGTGCCGGAGGCCAGTTCTCCCTGCTGCGGGCGGTGCACGACCCGGTCCCGTGCCAGAGCGGCCGCCCGGCCCCGCACCTCGTCGGCGACGGCTCCTGCCGCGCGGTAGGCCTCATGATGCGTACGCCGTTGGGCGCGGCGCTGCTGCAAGTAGGCCCGGCCGGGGCTGACCGGTGAGGTGGCGGGGTCCGGGCTCTCGGGCGGGGGAGGCCCGGCCGCCGCGCGCGCGTCCGCGTACACCTTCACCCCCACTTCGGCATGGCCTTCGAGCAGGGAGAGCAACTCCTCGAACTCGGCGCAGCGCTCGTCCAGCATCGACCGCACCCGGGCGTCGTCCAGATACACCGTGGCCAGCCGCATGGGCAGCACCGTCGTGCCGGCAGCGGCGGCCTCGACGACCGCATGGTGCGTCCGCGCAATCTCCTCCAGCTCCGTCAGGTTCTCCAGTTGCGCCTTCATCCCCTCCTCGCTGAAGGCGTCGGCCGGGACGGAGGAGACGAGCGCGCTCAGGCGGCCGGCGGTGACCGTCCGCAGTGGGCCGTCCCGCAGTCCGCTGAGCCGCGAGGCTGCCGTTTCGAGGGCGGTGCCGGCGCGGCCGAGCGCGTAGACGTACGCGATCGCGGGACCGCTGGCGGGAACCTGCTGTTCTGTGGGCCGGTGGACGGGGTCCAGCGGCGACCCGTTCCTCTCCTCGGCCTCTGGCGTGGCGCGGTTCACTGTTCCTCCTCGCGGTCGGCCCGATGTCCTGCGGAGCCCTGGGGGGAGCCGACGGCCGCCCGAAGCTCGGCGAGTTCGGCGCGCAGCTGCTGGTTCTCCTCGGCCAGCGGGTCCCGGCCGGCGGCCGGTGTGTGCCCGGCGGGGACCTGCTGTGGTGCGCGGGCGCGGGACGACAGCGACGGGTCGTGTTCCCACCAGTCGATGCCCATCTCCTTGGCCTTGTCGACAGAGGCGACGAGCAGCCGCAGCTTGATGGTCAGCAGCTCGATATCGAGCAGATTGATCTGGATGTCGCCCGCGATCACGACGCCCTTGTCGAGGACGCGTTCCAGGATGTCGGCCAGGTTGGCGGAAGCCCCCTGCCGGCCGTACGGGGGCGGACCGGAGGAAGGCCCCATACGGCCGGCCAGTGAATCGGACATGATCAGCCTCGTCTGTGCGTCGGGACGGGTCAGCGGGCAACGGCGGTACGGCGGCTCCGGCGGGGTGCCGGCTCGTCCTCGCCATACGGGTCCCGCTCGTCCGGCAGGTCGTCGTCCTCGTCGACGGGCTCCATGCGGTCGTCGTCCTCGTCGGAAGGCTCCACGGACTCGTCGTCTTCACCTTCCGGGTCCGCTGCGAGGCCGTCCTGATCGTCCTCGTCCTCGACGTCCTCGTCGTCGAGGTCCTCGGCTTCGGCCTCCGCATCCTCCTCGGCGTCGTCCTCTTCGGGGCGCACGTCGTCGTCGAAGCCGGGCTCGCCGTCCGCCCCGTTCTCCCGGTCCTCCTCCTCTGACGCGACGGCGTCCTCGTGCTCGACCACGACCTCACCGTCCTGGATCTCACCGCGCCAGCCATCGGTGGCCTCACCGCGCAGCATGATGAATTTGCGGTAGAGCTTGAGGTCCAGCCGGGCCCGGCGGCCCTGGGCGCGCCAGATGTTGCCCGTCTTCTCGAACAGGCCCTTGGGGAAGTACTCGAGAACCAGCAGCACCCGCGTCAGGTTGTCGGTGATGCGGTGGAAGGTCACCACGCCCTTGACCGTGCCCTTCGCACCTTCGGTGGTCCAGCTGATCCGCTCGTCAGGCACCTGCTCGGTGACATTCGCCCGCCAACTGCGGGTGGACTTGGCGACCTTCACCTTCCAGTTGCTGCTGGTGTCATCGGATTTCTCGACACTGACGACGCCCTTGGCGAAGGTGCTGAACTCCTGGAACTGCGTCCACTGGTCATACGCGTCGCGTACGGGAACACCCACATCGATGTCCTCGACGATCGTCACGCTCTTGGACTTGCCGCCGCCGCCCTTGCGGCCCTTGCCGAACAGGCCCTTCACCTTGTCCTTGACGGTGTCCTTGAGGTGGGATGCGCCCGCCGTCAGTGCTGCCTGCTGTGGCGACTTGCCCTCGCCGAGAGCCTTCCCGCCCTTCGCCAGACTGCTCACCAGGCCACCGGCGCCCTGGCCGGGTTCGGCGAGTTTGCCGACGCTCTCGCCCAGCTTGTGGCCGAGGCTGGTGACCGCATGTTCCGCGCGGGCCTGGAGGTAGTGCTGCAGCTCTTCCTTGAGCTGGTCGGCCGCCGGGCTCCTGGTCACCTCGTCCTTGATCTTGCTGAAGGTGGACTCAGGCATTGCGGCCCCCACGGTCGGCCACCGTGCGCGTCGCGCCGGAAGCCTTGCCACGGGCCGCGGAGGCGGTCTTCCGCCCCGGGGCGGTGGAGGTGCGTCCGCGGGAGGACGCGGCCTTTCCCGAAGTCTTGGCTGCACTCGACGCCGAGCGCCGTGCCTTGGAGGACCGGTCGGTGGCGGTCGACTTCTTGGCCGACGCCGACTTCGTGACCGACTTCGCGGACGACTTGGCAGATGTCTTACGACGCGGGGCGGGCTTCTCGCTCTCCGCGTCCGGGGAGTCCGCTGCGTCGCCGTCCTCGGCGTCGTCCCATGGCTCGTCCTCGGGTTCCGGGCCGTGGTCGTCCACCGCGCGCCCGGCACCGTCCGTCCCGCCCGCGTCGAGGGCCAGGGTCCGTTCGTGCAGGGAGTCGGCGAGGCCGGACATCCGCTGGGTGAGCGCGGCGCCGGCCGCCGTCTTCGTGGCGTCCACGAGCTCCTTGCGCACCTGGTCGTTGAGGGGGCCGAGGACCGGCGAGTTGGCCACCAGCGTGCCCAGTTGCCTCGGGTCCAGGTTCAGTTTCTTGCCGGCCAGGAACATGCCCAGGCCGATGGCCATCTTGGCTTTCTTCGTGCGCCCCAGTAGATAGCCCCCTACAAGGGCCACACCTATCTTGGCGTTGCACATCATCTCTCGTACACCTCGTTCTCCCCGTGATCAGGAATCGGTACGTAGCCTTTGCTGGTGGGCCTCAAGCCACTCCAGCCGGTCCAAGAGCTCGTCCTCGCGGGAGTCGAACTCGTCGGTCCCGATGCTGCCGTCCAGCAACTGCTGCTCCAGCGCGGCCAGTTCCTCGCGGACCGGCTCCGGGTCGTAGTACTCGCGCTCCGCGGTGAGCAGCACTTGGTCCAGGACCCAGGCCGTGCCCCGCACCGGGGCGATCGGCAGCGTCAGGATCTGTGTGATGAGTCCCATGACGGACCTCCGCCCGCGCGTCAGACGAAGCTGTACGGCGGCAACGGGCCGTGCAGACTGAAGGTGTAGGTGTCACCGCGCT
Source organism: Streptomyces sp. NPDC054786 (assembly GCF_053611685.1). Lineage (NCBI taxonomy): Bacteria > Bacillati > Actinomycetota > Actinomycetes > Kitasatosporales > Streptomycetaceae > Streptomyces > Streptomyces sp. NPDC054786. The sequence continues at coordinate 92,242 of NZ_JBSHAW010000036.1, forward strand.
GCCCGGCTTCCTCATGGACCGCCTCGGAGAACACCGCGGCCTTCTCCCGCTCGACGAGGAACGACACACTGAGGAAGTGGTGCTTCGTCGGTTCGACGTCCGCGGTGCGCACCGCAGCCGGAGCGAGACGGGCCACGATGGCCGTACGGGCGTGGTCCTGGCGGGCCTGGACCTCCTGCGAGATCAGCTCGCCCAGGGCCATCTTGTCGTCGTAGGCGCCCGGGTTCTGCCGGGTGCGGTCGTTGAGCTGCCGCACCTCGGCGGATTCCCGCACGATCTCCCGCAGAAGATCGTCCTCGTCGCGTGCGACCTTGAGGTGGTACTCGCGGCAGCCGTCGACCTCTTCGAGGCGCCGGGTGTAGGTGTCGCGGTGTTCCTCCAGGGCGGAGACCACCTGTGCGTCGTCGGGGCCGACCAGTCCGAAGCGCATCGGAAGGGCGGCGCCGTCGGCGAGCAGACGTTCCTGGACGCCCTGGTGGGCCACCACATCACGGCGCTTGGCCCGTAGCTCGGCCGGCGCGTCGCTGACCACCGCGCACAGGTCCTTCGTCCTGACGGTGCGCAGCTGCGCCGCGGGGTCACCGACACCCGTGACGCCGGACAGCTGCAGGGGGTGGTCGGCACCGGTGATGGCGTAGAGGTAGGTCGCCATGGTTCAGTCCTCCCGGCGACGGGCCGTGCGACGGCTGCTGGAGCTGGAGGTTTTACGCGCCGGACGCTCTTCCGCCGCCGGCTCCTCCTCGGATCCCTCCTGGCCCTTGTGCAGCGAATCGGTGAATGCCTCAACGGCGCCTGTCAGTGCGCCCTTCGACTTTCCTTTGGCGCCGCTCTCGGTTGCCTCGCCGACCAGATCGGTGAGCTGACTCGGCGCCTTGCGACCCGATTCCAGGTCCAGACGGTTGCACGCCTCGGCGAAGCGCAGATAGGTGTCCACGCTCGCGACGACGACGCGTACGTCAATCTTGAGAATTTCGATGCCGACGAGGGAGACCCGCACAAAGGCATCGATGACCAGCCCCCGGTCGAGAATCAGCTCAAGAACATCGTAAAGATTTCCTGAACCACTTCCGCTGGTCGCTGCGTTGGATTGCTGAATGGCCGTCACGGTCGATCGTCCCTTCCAGTTGGCTGGAGCGGGTCATGGGGCCGTGTCATGTCATGGCTGGGCCGAGCGTGGCCGCATCATCTGTCGATCTGGCCGCGTCCATATCGGCGCGTTCGCTCGTAGCCCATAATCCGGCCCTGTCCATCGAGGTAAACGCGGTAGGAAGCCATCACGCTCGCGGTGTCCGGGACCCTTTCGATCTCCACCACTTCCACATCCGCCAGCCAGCCGTCATCGGTGGCCTTGAGCGCCGACACCGAGCCGGGCTCGCACTGCAGCATCTGGGCAAGTTGCCCGGTGGCGTGGCGCATTGCGGTGGGTGCGGCGATCCGCTCCGGTCCGCCGTTGCCTGCTTTCTTCTGTTCCGTGTTTTCCTCGGTCGCCATGATCCCGCCTGTCGTGCGTCGTAGGGTTTCTGTCGAAGTACGGTGGATGTCTGTTGGCGATAGAGGACCGCGTGCCCCCGCGACTCGAACGTATGCGTCGTCGCGCACAAGGGGCAGCATTCCGTCTTATGGAAGACGTGCTCCGTCGATCAACTCGCCGCTCACTCCACGGCTCCCGACGGCAACCGGTACGGCCCGCCGGTATCCGATCCGGTTCCTGCTTTGCGCTGACGTCGCTCGCCGCCTCCGGCCTGCGAGGGAGAGGGGGAGCAGAGGGCAGACGGTAAGGGCATTCCGTTCCCCGGAACGGAATTCAGGGGCGCATTTGCTCAGGAAGGACCGTGTGCCGGGCCAAGGGATCGGATCCGCCGATGTCAGAAAGGGAATCCGGCATGCAGCGGCGCCACGAGACCGAGGTCATCTCGTGACGCCGCGGAGCTTCAGGTGATGCCGTGGACCGGGCCGCGGTGATGCGCGGTGATCCTCAGGGCCGGGCGGGCGATTCGCCGGCGACGGCCACCTGCGCGGGGCGCAACAGACGGTCGCCGACCCGGTAGCCCTGGCGCAGGACCGCGGTGCAGGTGGTGTGTGCCAGCCGGTCGTCGGGGGTGAAGGTGACGGCCTCATGGATCAGCGGGTCGAAGGGGGCGCCCGCCGTACCGAAGGACTGGAGACCCAGTGCCCCCAGTTCGGTGTGCAGAACCCGGGCGATGCGCTGGAAACCACCGGTCACCTCGCCCTGCTTCCTGGCCTCGGCGAGGGCGTCGAGCACGGGCAGCAGCCCGCTCAGCACATTGGCCACGGCGATCTCGCCGACCGCCAGACGGTCGCGCTGGACCCGCTTGCGGTAGTTGTCGTACTCGGCCTTCAGCCGCTGCAGATCGGCCGTACGCTCCCGCAGCTCGGCGCGCAGCGCCGCTTCCTGTGGCGCCGGCCGCCCGGCGGTCCGGTCATGACGGGATGGCCGGTCGGCGTCCCGGCCGTCACCGTACGGCGTCCCCGCCTCGTCCTGTGCGGTCTGCTCCTCCCCCTGGGTGGCACAGGGCGGGACCGGTCCGGGGTGTTCCTCCTGCCCGTGTCCGACGATGGCCGGCGGCGGCTGCGGGAGGCCACGGACGTGGGTCGGACGGTTCATCGTGCGCTTCCCTCCTGCTTGTCGTCATCGACGATCTCCGCATCGACGACATCGTCCTGGTCGCCGCCGGCCGCGCCCGATCCGCCCTCGCCGGAGCCATCGGCCGTCTCGGATCCCTGGGCCTGAGCCTGTGACTGGGCGTCGGCGTACATGGCCTGGCCCAGCTTCTGCGAGACGGTCGCGAGCTTCTCGGTGGCGGTACGGAGCTCCGCGGTGTGGTCGCCGTCGGCGGAGTCGGCCTTGAGCTTCTCCTTGACCTCGCCGATCGCGGTCTCGACCTCGGTCTTGACCTCACCGGGGACCTTGTCCTCGTTGTCCTTGAGGAACTTCTCGGTCTGGTAGACGAGCTGCTCGGCCTGGTTGCGGGTCTCCGCGGTCTCACGCCTGCGGCGGTCCTCCTCTGCGTGGTGCTCGGCGTCGCGGACCATCTGGTCGATGTCGTCCTTCGGCAGCGAGGAGCCGCCGGTGACGGTCATCTTCTGCTCCTTGCCCGTGCCCAGGTCCTTGGCCGTGACGTGCATGATGCCGTTGGCGTCGATGTCGAAGGAGACCTCGATCTGCGGGACGCCTCGCGGGGCCGGCGGCAGACCGGTCAGCTGGAACATGCCGAGCTTCTTGTTGTACGCCGCGATCTCGCGCTCGCCCTGGAAGACCTGGATCTGCACGGAGGGCTGGTTGTCCTCGGCCGTCGTGAAGATCTCGGAGCGCTTGGTCGGGATCGTGGTGTTGCGTTCGAGCAGCTTGGTCATGATGCCGCCCTTGGTCTCGATGCCCAGGGACAGCGGGGTGACGTCCAGCAGGAGGACGTCCTTGACCTCACCCTTGAGGACACCGGCCTGGAGGGCGGCGCCGACGGCGACGACCTCGTCCGGGTTGACGCCCTTGTGCGGATCCTTGCCGGTCAGCTCCTTGACCAGCTCGGTCACCGCGGGCATGCGGGTCGAGCCGCCGACCAGGATCACATGATTGACGTCGGAGATCTTGATCCCGGCGTCCTTCACCGCATTGTGGAACGGGGTCTTGCACCGTTCGAGAAGGTCGGCGGTGAGCTGCTCGAACTGCGAGCGGGTGAGCTTCTCGTCCAGGTGCAGCGGCCCCTCGGCCGACGCGCTCAGATACGGCAGATTGATCGTGGTCTCGGTCGCCGCGGACAGTTCGATCTTGGCTTTCTCGGCGGCCTCCCGTAGCCGCTGGGTGGCCATCTTGTCCCGGGACAGGTCGATGCCGTAGGCGTTCTTGAACTGCTTGGTGAGGTGATCAACGACCCGCTGATCCCAGTCGTCGCCGCCCAGGTGGGTGTCGCCGTTGGTGGCCTTCACCTCGACGACGCCGTCGCCGATCTCCAGGAGCGAGACGTCGAAGGTGCCGCCACCGAGGTCGAAGACCAGGATCGTCTGGTCATTCTCCTTGTCGAGGCCGTAGGCCAGTGCCGCGGCGGTCGGCTCGTTGACGATCCGCAGCACCTTCAGACCCGCGATCTCACCCGCCTCCTTGGTCGCGGTGCGCTGGGCGTCATTGAAGTACGCCGGGACGGTGACGACCGCATCCGTCACGTCCTCGCCCAGGTATTCCTCGGCATCGCGCTTGAGTTTCTGCAGCACCCGCGCGGAGATCTCCTGCGCGGTGTACTGCTTGCCGTCGATGTCGCCGCTGTCCGGGAAACGCCACTGCGCCTCGCCCATGTGGCGCTTGACCGACCGCGCGGTGCGGTCGATGTTGGTCACGGCCTGCCGCTTGGCGACCTCACCCACCAGCACATCGCCGCCCTTGGAGAACCCGACCACCGACGGGGTGGTCCGGGCGCCCTCGGCGTTGGTGATGACCGTGGGCTCACCGGCCTCCAGCACACTGACCACCGAGTTCGTCGTACCAAGGTCAATACCCACTGCACGTGCCATGGTCTTCTCCTCGTCTTGCGGCCGACTCCCGGAGCGGCACCGCCCGGCACCGGGACCCGACGCCCGCAGGCCCCCGGCGGAGCCGGGAACCGAACGCCCGGGTGGCCCCGCGGCTCGCCTGTAGGCCCTCTCACCTGCTGGTATAGCGGGCGAGCCGACCGCCTCGTCTGTATAAAACGTGCATAAAACGCGCCGACACATCTGTCAAGATATTCCCATTCAAGACATATACACCGTATGCGCCAACCGCTGTCACGCTCCCGCTGACCGCCGCAGTCGGGTGGCCCTTGTGGCGGCGAGGCGGGCAGGCCGGTGGCCCCGGAGCGGATGGGTGTCATGTGCATGTAATCGCGGGGTGGCGCCGGTTTCCTCGCCGCCGGGGGATGCGTCCCCGGGGAGTGAGCCGATGCGGGAGCCGATGCGCCCCAGGCGGAGCGAGCCGATGCGGCAGTGGCACCCACGGTTCCGTGTCCCCCGTGCACCCGGCCGACCCCGAAGAGGGTGATACGGCACCGCCCCCGCCCACACCGACCGCCGCCCAACACGCGGCACGGTGGCCGGTGTTGGGCGGCGGAACGGATGCGCGCTCCGCTCGATGCGCCCGGTGGCTCAGCACCGGGCGGCTCGTTCGGGGCGGGGGATTGCGCGGTGACCGGTGGTGTGGGCACGGTGGCCCGTGGCAAGTCGGCGG